>JAYTNY010000698.1:0-27645 GCA_043748055.1 Roseobacter sp. | reverse complement strand
TCTTGCCGCCATAGCCCGCGCGTGTTCTGCTCCCAAGTTTGCCACACGGCAGCTTGCACGTTCAGAATCTTGCCCATCGTGCCGTTGTGCAGCATGTCGTAGGCAGTGCGCACCGTGGGCGACATGCTGCCGTTAAACGCCACCGCCAGCAAACGCCCAGTCTTGTCGCGGGTCTTCATCAGCCGCTTGGCCTCGCTGGTGTTCATCACCATCGGCTTCTCCACCAACACATCTTTGCCCGCCAGCATTAATGCGGTGGCCTGTGGGTAGTGCTGGTTGTGTGGGGTGACGATGAACGCGGCATCAATATTCTTGCCGTGCTTCTTCATAAACTTATCAAAGTCGGCCTCGCACGGTGGCACGGCTTGCCCGGCCTTGTCAAACATTTCTGCTGCCTTCTCATAGTTATCGCCATTGGGTTCGCAAATGGCTGTTATCTGGGTCGTGTCCGTCTGCTTCAAAATATTCTGGATGTGATACCGGGCCATGCCGCCCGCACCGATGAGTCCGAGACGAGTAATGCTCATGATTTTTGTAATTGCTCCTGATTTCTCTTTGTTTCTCTTGAATAAATTTAGGGTTCGTTAGGTGAACTACAAGGATTTTAGTGAAACGCAGCCTACGCACAAATCAGACCACTACATCACCGCAAAGGGGCCAGGCATCGTTGCATCAAAGGCCTGCTGCTCCTGCATCGTCATGCGCCCGCGTTGCTCGCGCAGCGTGTAGCCACCCAGCACTTGGCCGTTCTCCACAATCACCCAGTCGCGCACTTCCTTCGCCAGCACCTCCACCACATCGCCCGGCTTGTAGCCGCGCAGCGTGGCGGGTTCGTTGTCCAAGCGGCCCCGAAAAATCGTGCCGTCAAAGTTCAATTCGCTCAGCCACAAATCTTCGTAGCTGATGTCGGTGCCGAGGCGCGCCCGCACCGAGAAAAAGCTGGGTGCCGCCTGTGGTTGGTTGAGTTGTTTGAGCTTGCCAATAAACATCTGCATCGTGGATTGGGCCTGCCGCGTCGCAACGTTCATGCCGATGTCTTCGACAGGTTCATGCACCGCCGCGCTGGCCCCATTACGCACAGGCTGAGCGGCGTTACCCGAAGCCGCCACCGGCGCAACGCGAGCCAGTTCGGGAATTGGCTCGTTGCGGCTTTTGTGGTTGGCTGCGGACGTGGGTTTGATGGGTGGCGCAGCCTGCATCGGGGGTGTGGTTTGCGCCAAGTTGCCACCTGCCACATGCTGATCGTGATACATCGCCACCAGCCCGTAGAGCGCATCCAACTTCATCGGCAACAGTGCGTTGCTGGCGTAGTGCGGCACCGGATAGGTGCGCTTCATCAAGCGATGCATCACACGCTTCCACGCAGGCAGCCGCTTCATCACCACGCTCAGGTCTTTGGGGAAGAAGCACAACGCCCGAGTCATGCCATACCCATCCTGCTTAACGAGCCTGATGTCGTCCAGTTGATCCCACGGCAACACATCGCCCCGCGCCATCTCCGAGAACGATTGAATACCTGCATCGCTCAACACCAACAACGGGCGGCGACCCAGCAGCAACCCCAGGTAATAGCCTGTGGCCCACAAGCCATATAGCGCCATGAAGCCCAAAAATGCCAGAATCAAGCTCACCATCACCCAACTGAAGACTGAATCAATTCGGCTGGTGAACACCACGGCAAACGCAAAAACGGCAAAGCCAAATCCAAAGAAAAGCACACAAAACGCTGCGGCAAGTGTGTTGAAAACCAACTTCCATCCCTTGGGCCGAATCACAATCTCGCGTGGTAACTGATTGGCTTCAGCCTGAACGCCTGCCCCACGCTCTTGAATACTCGTCTGCTTCAAGCGATCCGCAATCGTCTCGCCGCTCGTCAGCGCCACCCAGGTTTTGGTCAGGCTCTCTTCAAGGCGCTCTGCATTTGTGAACAACGTAATCGCCGTCTGCGCCTGCGGCGGAATCAACTTGGCTTTGGCAATCGCACCGTTCAATTCAATTTGATGTGCCTGCAAGCGCACCGCCAGCGGCGGATGTGAATCCACCGGGTGCGGCACGGTGTGCTGAATCAGCGCCGCCTCGTTCACCTCAATCTGGCTGCGCGCCACCTCCTCAAACAGTTGGCTGATGTTAGAAGATTTGGGCGATGGCGATTTTTGCGCCAGTTCGTTGCGCATGCGCTCCGCTGTATGTTGCTCCCATGCCCCTGCCAAATGCACGCGGGTTAGAGCCAGCCCATATGTGTGGCTACTGGTTGTCTGCTCGGCGGATTGGTCTGCAACCAGCTCACGTTCGCGGCTCATCGCGTTCTCAATCACCGCAAATGCCTGCAAGAAATGCCCCAGCAAGCCATAGGCTGGCCCGCTGAGCACCAACGCATACGCGGCGCTGCTGCCCGTGTTGGGCAACGTCAAGGCCTCGCTGGCGCTGCGGTAAATCATCGCAAACTTGCGCGCATACGCGGTGTCCTCGCCCTTAAAGTGCGCCAACTCATGCGCAATAATCGCTTTCAGTTCGTCCACGCTCATCACTCGGCACAACGGCAGCGAGAGAAAAAGCGTGCGCCCGCTCAGCCGCGCCTCTGGGCAGCGCACCTCGGCCTCGGTCACAAAAAAGTTGGCGTCCAACCCGGCCACAATGTTTTCGGGCAGCGTCGCGTTGAGTTGCCGCGCCGTGTTGCGCACCAACGACCACACGGCCTCGTTGCCTGCTTCGGGCAAAGGCGTGCCCAACACCTGGCTGAACAAAGGCTTGTTGGCGTTGCGCATGCTGCGCAAAATTCGCCAAACGGTGGCCCCGGCAAAAATTAACATACCAACGATGGCAGGCCCCACCACTCGCCGCGCGATGCTGTCCCAGCCATCGACTGCGCTCTTGGGCAGCACCTGGCCCAACGACAGCAGCAACGCAATGATGACGCTGAAGGTGGCGAGGGTATGCACGAGCATGAGTAGGGTGGCGACGACCTCGGTGGCATACAAGGCAGCGCGGAACAATGTCGCCAGTCGTTCTCGGTTGTTGCGGCTGGCCTGCACGGCCAACGCTATGCCCGCGAAGCCGAGAAGGCCCAGCGCCAGCACGATGCCCTCGGCATACAAGCTAATTTTGGCGAAGAGCAGAGTGGTTGGTGTGGGCTGCCAGACCATAGCCCCCACCGCCATCGCAATGACGATGAGGGGCACACCGATGAGAAAAAAGAAGAAGCTGAGACGGCTGTGCATGTTGTTCGTTGTCCTCCAATGATGTTGTGTTGAGTGTTGTGTTGTTAAGGTCTCGTTGAAACCTTGATGTAAGTTAAGTAGCGCTTACTTACAAGTGAACATATTCTAATCAGCCTTTCGCATTTACCCATTCACGCCTCTCAATCTAATCACTATAATCCGCGCAGAACACACGTTCTATTTGAGCGAGAGCTAATGAAAAGAACCAGAAAACCAGTCCGCACAACCCGACGAAAACCAAAGACCACGCGCGCCACGCACACGTTAATGAAGGTGTCATCGGGGGATGGCTTGCGCAATTGGGTGACGCTGCGCCTGCCGGCATGGCTGCTGGTCAGCCTTGTGCTGCTGTTGGTGTTGATCGGGCTTGCACTGGTCGTCTCGCCAGAGTTTGGGGCGAAGGTTGTAGCAGCCTGGTATGAATTCACGCGCAGGCTGGCTAACAATAGCCAATAGCCAATAGCCAATAGCCAATTGGCTATTCGCTAACTCTCCAGCACCAACGTCACCGGCCCGTCGTTCACCAACTCAACTTGCATATCTGCGCCAAATACGCCGGCTTGCACAGGCAAGCCCTGCGCGCGCAACTGCGCCACAAAATAGTCGATCAACGGTGCAGCCACATCCGGCTTGGCGGCTTGAATAAAGTCGGGGCGGCGGCCTTTCTTCGTCTCGCCATACAAAGTGAACTGCGAGATGCACAGCACCCCGCCCACCACATCTATCAGCGAGCGATCAAAACCAGAAGCGCCGTCAATAGAAGGAAAGATGCGCAGCCCGGCAATCTTCTTCGCCAGTCCATCGGCCTGCTCGCGCGCATCGCCGTGCGTAACGCCCACCAGCAACACCACGCCGTGCGCAATCTCGCCAATGACCTGCGCATTCACACTCACTGATGCGCGTAATACACGCTGCAATATCACTCTCATAAAACTCCGTGATAACCTAATCTCCAATCTCTAATTTCTAATCTCTCTGCCTATGTCTTCAATCCCAGAATTCCAACCCCCCAAAGCCTGCGAATATGGCTACACCGCCAGCGGGCCAACCAAGTTAAAGTGCGCCAAGTGCGAGCTGCCGCTGATGGTGAAAGATGCCAAGCGCACCCCCACCGGCTACGTTTGCCCCAACTATGTAAAAGGCCGCATTGCGATGGCTTACAACGCCAACGCCACGCACTATGTTGTGGCGGTGTTGATTGCGCTTGTATTAGGCGCAGTTGCGGGCTTTGCGCTCAACCTCGTCGCGGGCGTGGGTTTCTTCTCGATTATTTTGATGACCTTCGCCGGGCCATTTGCAGGGGGTGTAATTGCCGAAGCCATTCGGCGCACGCTGAAAGCGATGGGCAACGCACGCGGCCAACACATTTGGCTGGCAGCAGCCATCGCCGTTGGCATTGGTGCTTCGCCGTTCATCTTGCTTCCGGCGCTGTTCATTTTGCTCGGCGGCGGCTTCGCGCTCAGTCCACTGATCGCCATCTACGGCCTGGTTGTCACCCTCGGCACGCTGGTGGCGCGGCTGCGCATTTAGCGCAAGACAAACCAGGTTGCTTCAAGAAACCCGGTTTGTCTTGCGCGCATCCGTCTATCCCTTCACGCCCACAATCTCCAGCACATCCCGCAGCATGGCCGCCGCCGTGGGCGTGGCATCTGTCTCGGTAGAAGTTGCGCAAATTGTCCCGGCGATGTCTGTCTCGTAGACCACGCCCATCTCCTCGCCGCTCATGCGGGCCAACGGGTGCGCCATCGGCAAGGGCACCACGCGCACGTCCAGCTTGTAATCGCCTGCGTTTGGCTCGGCGGTGCCCAGCAGCACCAAGCGCTCGTTGCGCGCTTTGGCCTGTTGCAAATCGGATTGGGTAATGTGGCGAATGCCGCTCACGGTTAAATCGCTCAACGTCGTGGGCCTGCGCAGCACGGCGTTGGCAATAATCACCAGCTTCACCGCCTCGTCCCAGCCATCAATATCGAGTGATGGGTCGGCCTCCACAATGCCACGCGTTTGCATCTCGGCCAGCGCGGCCTCAAAGCTCACGCCGGTCTCCATCATTCGCAGAATGCCCTGGCAGGTGCCGTTCACCATCGCCTGCACGCGGGTAATGCGCGCCCCGGCCAAATCTCGCCAGCCAATGTTGATTGTAGGCAGCGCGCCGCCGACGCAGGCGGAGAAGCGCAGGCGCGGGGAAGGGGAGACAAGGGGAGAGGGAGAAGGGGAGAGGTCGCTGAGGGCGGCGAGTTCTTGGTAGGCCAACGCCAGCGGCCCTTTGTTCGCCAGCACGCAATGCATGCCGCGTTGCAGGGCGGTGCGCGCAATTTCTAAACCGGGCTGGCCGTGCTGCAGGTTTACCGGCGTGGCCTCCAACACAAAGTCGGCCTCCAGCTCTTGCACAAGTTGCAGCGCGGTCAGGCCCAATCGGCCTGCACCGGGCAGGGTGGCAATGGGCTGGCGGGCTTGTTTGAGCTGGTATGCGGCAGCGATATCGATGCCGTTAGGGTCAATGGCGGCGCCAGTGCTGTCTGCTGCGCCAACGACTATGAATTGCGCGCCGTGCCGGTCGCGCAGCACATCGGCCTGGGTTTGCAGAATGCGCAAAAAGTTACGGCCCACATTGCCAAGGCCAGTGAGTATGAGGCGATATCTACGAGGATGAATCATCGCCGGGGATTGTAGGCGAGCACCGACACGAACGGTGACGCTAACCGCGAGATGCCGAACTCTGGGCAACGGTGTGGGCTGCGAGAGAAGTTCGACATCCCCTACGGAGCGCCCCCCTGCGCTGAGATGACTTTAAGGCGGGGGCGTTGACAGAGCGTTGATTAAGTGAACCTTAAGGAGTATGTCCTTGCTCCGCCCGAATCTCAATCGTCAGCCCATGCTCACGCGCAAGTGTCATCGTCACCCGCGCCCAAATGGGCCGCAGATGCACAAACAGATCATCGAGGATGCGGTTGGCCGCCGTCTCCAGCGAGAGCGACTCGGATTCGTAGGCGCGCAAGTAGGTCATCAAGCTGCCAAAGTCGTAGAGCAATTCGTTGGGCGCATAAGTTAGCGTCAGTTGCGCAAAGTTGGTCAACGCGGGGTTCACCTCTTGCTGGCAGCGAAACCCGGCGTAGGTCAACGTCACGGTGTAGGTTCGTTTGGAGGTGTGGTTGGGAATCGTAGCGATCATGCGTGATTCTGATCTTACCGCTAAGCAAATTCCAACACGCTGCCGTTACGCTTCGCTTTAACATGAATTGGAGCGATTTGATTTCGGGCGCAGGCTACCTGCTGATATTTTTGGGCTTTGTGTTCTCTATTATTCCGGTGTTGCCCGGTTCGCTGATGGTGTACGCGGGCATGCTGGTCTATGGCGCATCCACGCAATTCAAGGGGCTGGGTATTGGGCCATTGGTCATCCTCGGTGTCATCGCTGTGTTGGCGTGGGCCAGCGAGTGGGCCTTGAACGCCTTCACCATGAAGCGCGCAGGCGCGAGTTGGAAGACGATTGGCGGGGCGATTATTGGCGGCCTCGTCGGCGCTGCGGCCCTCAGCTTGCCAGTGCCCATTATTGGCACCGTGTTTGGCGCAGTGGCAGGCACCATGCTCGGTGTGTTTATCGTCGAGATGTTGCTGAAGGGCCAAGCCGCGCCCGCTCTCAAAACCAGCGGTGCCTATTTGGCGGGTTGTCTGGTCGCACGCATCATCGAGCTGACGTTTTGCTTCATCATGCTGGGCATCTTTTTGGTTGCGCGGGCGGCTTAAATATATTCACGGCTCGGAGCGCTTGGAGCGCTCCGAGCCGTAATGCGACAATCACCCCTCAAACCTTCCACCCAAATGCGTCGCTAAAAATTTCTCAGTCGCGGCATAAAACTTCAAGCGGTTCTCCGGTCGCTCAAAGCCGTGGCCCTCGTCCGCGAACAACAAATATTCGTGATCAACCTCATTGCGCCGCAGCGCCTCCACAATCATCTCGGCCTGGGCTTGCTTCACACGCGGGTCGTTGGCGCCCTGCGCAATCAGCATGGGGATTTTGATCTGGTCGGCCTTGTAGAGCGGTGAGCGCGATTTGAGAAACTCGGCATCTTTGGCTGGGTCGCCCACGCGGCGGTACATCATGTTTTTGAGGGGTGCCCAATACGGCGGAATCGTCTCCAGCAGCGTTACCAACTCGGATGGGCCAATCGCATCTACCGCGCAGCAAAATACATCGGGTGTAAATGTCGCACCGACCAGTGCCGAGTAGCCGCCATACGACCAGCCAAAGATGGCGACCCGCTTGGGGTCGGCAATGCCTTGCTGCACCGCCCAGTTCACCGCGTCAATCAAATCGTTGTGCATCGCGCCGCCCCACTCACGGTCGCCTGCGTTTACAAAGTCTTTGCCATAGCCGGTGGAGCCGCGAAAATTTATTTGCAGGCAGGCGTAGCCCCGGTTAGCAAACCACTGCGTCTGCGCATCAAAGCCCCAGCCGTTGCGCCCCCACGGGCCGCCATGCACATCCAACACCAGCGGCAAGTTTTGGCGCACCACCCCCACCGGATACGTGATGTAGCCATGCAACATGAGGCCATCGCGCGCCGCAAACGAAATGGGTTCGATGTTGGCAAGCTGGTGCTGTGCCAACTCCGGCTGGCTGTGAAACAAGAACGTGGCATTGCGCGTGCGGCGGTTGTAGGCGTAGTAGGCCACCGGCCCATCATCGGTGCTGAACTCAATCAGCCAAATCTGATCAGCATGGTCGCGGTTGAGCAGCGAAAAATCTCCGGGCTGAATTTTCCGGATGGCTTCGATATCGGCCTGAATAGCCTCATCCAGCACCACCCACTCTTGCCGCGCCCGCTGAAAAGAAATCAGTTGCGGTTGGTATGTGTCTGGATGAAAGATAGCCTGGCCCGCGTCGTAGTGCGCGTCCTCGGCAATCAGTTGCATCTTGCCCGTTGTCACAGCCATTTTGATGAAGCGCCCGGTGTTGGCATTGCGCGAATCGTGCAGAAAGATTGTGCTGCCGTCATGGCTCAAACCGTCCAGGCGGCTGGTCAGGGCGTCATCGGCACCCCAAGTGCCCACGCGCTGCCAGGTTGATTCGGCCCCATCCCCACCTTCGCGCACCAGCAACGCTGCCCCACCCATCTCGTCGCTGGCCCAGGCCGCCTTAATGTTCAAGTGTCCATCGCTGGCCCAACTGCTAATGTTGCCGGGGTTCTTCGCCGCCAACGTCAGTTCACCCGTGAGGATGTTTAAGCGATAGGCATCGTGCGCGCGCGGGTCGTCTTTGTTCAGCGCAATCAGCAGCTCGGTGGTCAGCCGGTTATCCGCATGAATGGGGTAAGCCGTGATGTTCTCGAACGGCGTCAGGTCGCGCGTCTCACGCGTTTGCACATGCGTGGCATACAGATGAAAGTTCTCATCGCCGCCCACATCTTGCCCAAACAAAATATGCTGGCTGTCTCCGATCCAGAAGAACAAACGGATGCCACGATACGTGTCGTTGGTGATGGCGCGGTCATCATCAGCGCCAATCGTTTTAACCCACACGTTCAGCACGTTGTTTACTGGTGCGAGATAAGCAATAGTCTTGCCATCCGGCGAGACCTGTGGTGAGGCCTTGCTGGGGTTGCCAAACAACACCTCGCGGGGGATGAGCGGGACGAGTGAAACAGAACTCATAATTTGTTCTCCTTGAGAACTAACTCAAAGCGAAGCATCCTGAGCGCTCGGCGCTGCGCCGCGTCGAAGGATGCGGTCGTGGCGGAACTTATCTTGCCAAGCTCGACATAGAGCGCATTCTTCGACTACGCTCAGAATGCTTTTGATTGTTGTTCTTTTGCGTTCAAACCCACACGCTCACGGCTTCAATCGGTTTGCGTGCGCGGTCTTTGCCCACATCTGCCGGGTAGCCTAGCGCAATGTAGGCCTGTGGTTCCCAATCATCGGGCAGATTGAGCGCGACTGCAACTTCGTTCGGGCAGAACAACGGCGCGCACATCCAGCATGCGCCCAATCCTAGTTCTGTAGCGCGCAACAAAATGTTTTGCGCAGCGGCGGCGGTGGCTTGCCCGGCCATCCAATGCTCGGCGGCGTTGCGCCGCGCATCGGGGTACACATCCATGTCGGCCATGCTCAGGCACATCAAAATGCCCGCCTGCGCGCCGGTAATGCGCTGGGCCGACCGCGCCGCATCCTTCTCAATCGCCTCGTTCGGTACGCCATCCGCCGCTAAATCTTTGCGGAGTTGGTCGCCCATCGTGTGGGCCAATCGGGCGCGCGCATCGCCCATCACCACAGCAAAGCGCCAGGGTTGGCGGTTGTGGGGGGATGGCGCGCGCGTGGCGGCTTCGAGCAGTTCGTCCAGCACCGTGCGTGGAATAGGTTGGCTGGTGTAGCGCCGGATCATGCGGCGGGTGAGGATGGGCGACGTATGAGATGAAGACATGGCATTAAAAAAACCTCGCGGGTTTCTGAAACCCGCGAGGTTTTAATTTGGTTACACATCCAAGTTCCGCACGTCTCTCGCGTGCGTGGTAATAAACCTTCGCCTCGGCGGCACCGCACTGCCCATCAGCATATCGAAGGTGCGGTCGGCCTCGGCGGCATCGTCCACGGTCACTTTTAGCATCAGGCGCGTCTTGGGGTCCATCGTGGTTTCCCACAACTGCTCCGGGTTCATCTCGCCCAGGCCTTTGTAACGCTGCACCATCACCTGCGTGCTGTTGGATGTATCCAGGCCCTTCTTCTTAAACTCCTCCAGCACTTTGTCACGCTCTTCGGGCGTAAACACATAGCGCACGTCTTTGGCGCGCTTGGCTTCCAATCTAAATAGCGGCGGCTGCGCGATATACAAATGCCCACCATCCACCAGCGGCTGCATGTAGCGGAAGAAGAACGTAAGCAGCAGCGTGCGAATGTGCGAACCGTCCACATCGGCGTCCGTCATAATCACGCAGCGGTCGTAGCGTCGGTTCTCGATATTGAACATATCGCCCACGCCCGTGCCCAACGCGCTAATCAATGCCTTCACTTCCTCGCTCTGCAAAATCTTGTCCAGTCGCGCACGCTCGGTGTTCATAATCTTGCCGCGCAACGGCAGAATGGCTTGGAAATGGCGGTCACGGCCTTGCTTGGCGCTCCCACCTGCCGAATCGCCTTCGACGATATACAACTCGCACTTCAGCGGATCGCGTTCGCTGCAATCGGCTAGCTTGCCGGGCAGCGTGCCGCTTTCCAGGGCGCTCTTGCGACGCACCAGTTCGCTGGCGGCTTTGGCCGCCTCTCGCGCGCGCTGGCTAATCAAGCACTTGTCAATAATTTGCTTGGCATCGCGCGGGTTCTCCTCCAGGAATTGGCCGAAGGCCTCGCGCACCGTTTGTTCCACTGCCGTCTTGGCGTCGCTGTTCATCAGCTTCACTTTGGTCTGGCTTTCAAACTGCGGCTCGGGGTGTTTGATCGAAACAATCGCCGTCAACCCTTCCAGCGTGTCCTTGCTGTCCAGGTTGCCATCCTTCTCTTTCAGAATGTTGGCCTTGCGTGCGTAGTCGTTTAGCGTGCGGGTGAGGGCGCTGCGCAGGCCGGTCTGGTGCGTGCCACCATCGGGCGTGTTGATGGTGTTCGCAAAGTAATACTCGCTCTGCGCCGTCGCATCCGTGTATTGCAGCGCCACTTCCACGCCAATCTTGTCAATCTTCTTCTCGACGTAAACAACTTGGTGTAACTGCTCTTTGTTACGGTTCAAGTAGCGCACAAATGCGCTGATGCCGTCTTCAAAAAAGAACGTCGTCTCTTTATCATCGCGCTCGTCCACAAACGCAATGGTCAGCCCGCGCGTAATAAACGCCATCTCTCTAAACCGTTGCACCAACGAGTCGTATTTGTAGCTGTTGTCCTCAACAAAGATCGTCGCATCCCGCAAGAACGTAACCTGCGTGCCCGTCTCATCGCCTTTGGTCTTGCCGATGACATCGACTGACGATGTCGGCTTCCCCTCAGCATAGGTCTGTCGAAAAATCTTGCCCTCACGCTTCACCGTCACTTCGGTCTTGCTGGAGAGCGCATTGACCGCTTTCACACCTACGCCATGCAACCCGCCCGAAACCGTGTAGGCGCCGCTGCCGAACTTGCCGCCCGCGTGCAAGTTGGTCAACACCACTTCCAGTGTGCTTATCTTGTCGCCCTTCTTGTTGCGAAACGTTGGGTGTATTGCCGTTGGAATGCCGCGCCCGTTGTCCGTCACTGTCACGCTTTCATCTGCATGAATCGTTACTGCGATGCGGTCGCAAACCCCGGCCAACGCCTCATCCACGCTGTTGTCCATTACCTCATAAATTAAGTGGTGCATGGCCTTGCTATCGGTGCCGCCCACATACATGCCAGGCCGCTTGCGCACAGCCTCCAGCCCTTCCAACACTTGGATCTGGCTCGCGCCATATTCTTGCTTGTTTGCTTCAGTTGCTTCTGCCATTTTGGGTAAGTAGTAAGGGGTAATCAGTGATTTGAGAACTACAAAATCATACGTTTTGCGGTTCTCAAAAGCGGGTCAAATAGAACACATATTCTACCATCAAGCCCGTTATTTTTCTTGTGGATGGCGTACGCTGTGCGCGAAAAAACGCTTGAAAAATAAGGCTTTTAGCGTTTGTCGCACGCGATTTCTGAATTCCAGGCTTCAGCCGGTTACAAACTTGCGCTATACACCAGGCTCGATCAAGCGTTACTAACCGGCTAAAGCCTGGAATCCTTTTTATGGCTCACCCCCATCTTCAACCCGCCCTTGGGCCGAATGGTGAACAACTGCTCGGCCCGCACCTGCTGATTGGGGGCTAGGCTGAGTTTGAACCGTTGCAAAATCGTCAGCGCCACCAGCCGCGCCTCCAGCATGGCAAAGGCGTTGCCAATGCACACGCGTGGCCCGCCGCCAAAGGGCAAATACGCATACTTCGGAATCGCGGCCTCGTTCTCCGGGCTAAACCGCTCTGGGTCGAATTTCAAAGGCTCGGCAAAATACTTGGGGTTGCGGTGTATGGTGTAGGTAGAAACGGCAATGCTGCTGCCCTTTGGCATGTGATAGCCGCCTAACTCTATATCGTGAATCGGCTCACGCGTGGCCCCGCCCGCAGGCGGGTAGAGCCGCATCACTTCCTTCAACACCTGTTCGCTGTAGGGCATTTGCGGCAAGTCGCGCATCGTCGGTGGCTTATCGCCCAGTGTCGCAATCTCGCTCATCAATCTGGCTTCCACATCCGGGTGCTGAGAGACCAGATACAACGTCCACGCCAACGCGTTCGCCGTCGTCTCGTGCCCGGCAATAAACAGCGTCATCACCTCGTCGCGCAGTTGCGCTTCGCTCATCGGCTGATCGTTTTCGTCGCGTGCGGCCAACAACATCGAGAGCAAATCTCCGGCATCTTTATCACTCTTGCGATGCTCGGAGATGATCTCGTCAATAATTTTGAATAACTCGATGGTCGCCACCTCGGTGCGTTTTTGGCGCGTCTTAAAAATCCGCTCCCACACCGGGTTGTAATTGTTGATGCTGTCGTTGGCTGCTTCCAACACCGTGTGCATCAATCCGCCAATTCGGTCGGCCTGCTCACTTACATCCACATTAAACAAGGTTTTGGTCACAATACCCAACGTCAGCGCCATCATGTCGTGCACAATATCGCGTGTCTCACCCTCTTGCCAACCTTGCAACAACGCCAGCGTCTGCTGCACCATCGTCTCGCCATATTTTTCGATGCGCTGAAAGTGAAACGCTGGTTGGGCCAGCTTGCGTTGGCGCTTCCAAAAATCGCCCTCGCTGGTCAGCAAGCCATTGCCGACCAGCGGCCCCACCGCTCTGCGCAACATCGCGGCCTTGTGAAATTCGTTCGCTCGCTCCACCAGAATTTCATGCGCCAGCTTGGGGCTGCTCACCACATACGTCACTGTGTCGCCGACATAAACGCCATAAAATTCACCAAACTTCTCGGCGTTGGTTACGATATAGCTCAGCGAATCAAATGCTAGGCGCACCGGCGAGAGGTTTGTGATCAACATCGTCCAACCTGGGACGACGGGGCCAGGAGGCCGTGAAGCTTTTGTTTGCATAGCATCAGAAATTGTATGACAACCGCCCAAGAACTCATCGCGTTTTATAACCTCAAGCCTCTCTCTGTCGAAGGGGGCTTGTTCGCCCGCACCTACATCTCCGACGAATCCATCTCGCCGGAAACACTACCCAGCCGCTACACCCAAGCGCACCCTTTCGGCACCGCCATCCTCGTGCTGTTCACTCACCACCCCGATAGCTTTTCGGCCCTGCACAAGCTCCCCACCGACGAGGTCTATCACTTCTACTTGGGCGACCCAATCGAACTTACGCTGTTGCACCCCAACGGCCAAACCGAGTATGTGACGATGGGCCACGATGTGTTGCGCGGCCAAAAAATCCAACACGTCGTCTCACAAGACGTGTGGCAAGGCTCGCGCCTGCTCCCAGGCGGCCAGTTTGCGCTGTTCGGCACCACCCTGTCACCCGGCTACCACCACAGCGATTACATCGGCGGCGAGCGCGACTCGCTCATTGCTCAATACCCATCTGCCGCCGAACGCATACACTTGCTCACACGCCCCGAAACCCCGCTGGTTGTTGAATCGCTGCAAGAAGCCGACGAGAATGAAGGGAGAGTAAGCAGTGAATAGGGGGATTGGTGATTGGCGAACGATTAACTCACCAATCATCAATCCCTATTCACCAACCACTAAATCACCATGTCCATCCAACGCCTCGCCCAAAACGCTTGGGTTCCCGCCATCTCCGTGTTGATTGCGCTCGTGTTAGCGGGCGTAATTATTTTTATCACTGGCTCCAACCCGCTGGAGGCCTATCGCGCCCTGGCCGAAGGGGCCTTCCTGCGCCCTGCCACCGAGAACCGCGCCTGGGCCTTCACCGATACGCTGGTGGCCAGCACGCCGTTTCTGCTGCTGGCGCTGGGCATCTCACTTAGCTTCACGGCGGGCTTGTTCAACATCGGCGCAGAGGGCCAGTTCTATGTAGGCGCGCTCCTCGCAACAATACTCGGCTTCAAAATCACTGGCGTGCCTGCCCTCATTCATTTGCCGGTGGTGTTGATAGGCGGCGCAGTAGCGGGCGCGCTGTGGGGCAGCATCGCGGGCGTGCTCAAAGCCAAACGTGGGGCCAGCGAGGTAATCACCACCATCATGCTTAACTATGTGGCCTACTCGTTGGTAGATTACTTGGTCAACGGCCCCATTCGCGGCGCAGGCAGCGCCCCGCGCACACCGGATGTGGAAGCCAGTGCCGCCATCCCCACCATCTTCGCTGCACCAGATCGCTTGCACTACGGCTTTATTCTTGCCATCGTCGTCGCCATCGCCTACTGGTTTGTCATGCAAAAAACGCCGCTGGGCTTTCGCATTCGCACCGTGGGCCAAAACGCCGATGCTGCCCGTTACGCTGGCATGAGCGTAGACAACACCACCATTACCGCAATGGCGCTTAGTGGGGCCATTTGCGGCCTGGCCGGTGCCGTCGAGGTGCTTTCGCTGTATCGCTATCTGCCCAGCGCCTTCACCAGCGGCTATGGCTTCGACAGCATCGCCGTGTCGTTGTTGGGCCAGGGCCATCCCATCGGCATTGCGCTGGCGGCCCTGCTATTTGGCGCATTGCAAAACGGCAGCACCTACATGCAGTTCTCGGCAGGTGTCAGCAACTACATCATCGCCGTGCTGCAAGCTTTTATTATTATTTTCGTCGCCGCGCCTGATGTTATTCGGGGGATGGGGAGAGCGATAAGCACGAAGCGCGAAGCTATGAGCAGGAAGCGAACAATATGAGAGATTACAAGACGCTAACCGTTTGGCAAAAAGCACATCAACTAGTGTTGGCTGTGTATCGTGCAACGGCGCAATTGCCAAAGGAAGAATTGTATGGGCTTACCAGCCAGATTCGTCGGGCTGCTGCGTCAATACCGGCCAACATTGCCGAAGGTTGCGGTAGATACACCGATGCAGATTTTGCTCGCTTTGTTCAAATTGCCCTCGGCTCGGCCAACGAAGTGGAGTATCACTTGTTGTTGGCTTATGATCTTGGTTTCATCAAAGATGATATTCATCAAAACTTATCCAAAGACGCAGATGAGATACGACGAATGCTCATCGGACTGATCCAAAAATTAAGACAAAGCGAGAAGCTATAAGCAAGAAGCGGAAAGCCAACGTCATCTCGCTTCTCGCTTCTTGCTTACAGCTTCCTGCTATGAACGAATTCCTTCAGTCTCTCCTCCAACTTGATTGGATCAGCATGCTGGGCGCGGCGTTGCGCACCGCCACGCCCATTGTGCTGGCTGCATTGGGCGGCATCTTGTCCGAGCGCAGCGGCGTGGTCAATGTCGCGCTCGAGGGCATTATGTTGTTTGCGGCGTATGTTGGGTTTGCCATCGGCGTGCTCACCGGCTCGGTGGCGATTGGGCTGGTGGCGGGCATGGCAGCGGGCGCGCTCATTGCGGGGTTGCATGCCGCGCTGTCCATCCGCTACAAGACCGACCAGGTCATCAGCGGCACCGTGATTAACATTTTCTCGGCGGGCATCACTGGCTACTTCTACCGCCAGTTCGATACCAATGTGGATTTGCCCACGCTGGCCGAAGTCCCCATCCCGATCCTCAAAGATATTCCCGTCATCGGCCCCATCCTGTTTCAGCAACGTCCGCTCACCTATCTCATGTTGATTTTGGTCGTGGTCATCTACATCGCGCTGTTCAAAACCAAGTGGGGCCTGCGCACCCGCGCCGTGGGCGAATACCCGCGTGCTGCCGACACCGTCGGCATCAACGTCAACCGCTTGCGCTACATGAATGTGATTTTGAGCGGGGTGCTGGCTGGGTTAGGCGGCGTGGCGCTCACGCTCGGCTCGGTGGGCCGCTTCACCCCCAACATCACCGGTGGGCGCGGCTTTATTGGCCTGGCCGCCACTATCTTCGGCGGCTGGAACCCCATCGGCGCGCTGTTCGCCTCGCTGCTGTTCACCATTCCGGAGGCCGTCGTCATCAAGCTACAAATCCTCAGCATTAACTTGCCGTCGCAGATCGTGGGCATGTTGCCGTATCTGCTCACTATTGTGGTGCTGGCCGGGTTTGGCCGCAGAAATAATGCACCGGCGGCGTTGGGCAAGGCGTATGAGACGGGGGCGAAGTAGATAAATCAGGAAGGTTTGTCTCCTGTTAAACTCGAATATCACATAACGATCACATTTACTCGGGAACTCGTGTTGCAGAATGCGAACCAATAATCAAAATGAGCATTACATCAATCTCGATTCGCAACTTTCGCTCTATCGTCTTGCTCAATGAGAGTGTCCAAGACATCAATATTTTTGTCGGCCAGAACGATGAGGGGAAATCAAATATCCTCAGGGCACTCGATCTCTTCTTTAACCATGACAAGAATGATGGTTACGATTTTGACTGGACGCGAGATTACTGTTGTTTCGCGCCCAAACTAGTTCGAAAAGCAAAGGAAATCGAGATTGGGGTTGTTATTAACCCGCCGCCATCATTCGCAAATCATAAGCCCGTGATCTGGAAAAAGACTTGGCGAGATTATGGCCTTCATCACGAAAAACTGGTGCATGAGGATCAGACTGAAATCACCCCAAGATCTAAGATAGCTGCATTCCTTAAGGCTATGCGGTTCGATTATGTGCCAGCTATCAAAGGCAAAGATTATTTTCAGGCACTAATGTCAAAGCTTCATGACATGCTCGAGGTAACCGTCGCAGAGCAGGTTCACGAAGCTTCGAAGACATTTACAAATACTATCAATCAGAATACCCAACCAATTCTAAAAGAAATATTTGATCGTTTGGAGTTAGAGACAACAATTCAGCTACCAACAAATTTGCGAAGCCTATTCGCGCAACTGGAATTTACGTCGATTTCCGCTGATAAACCCTTTTCACTTAACCAGCGGGGTGACGGAATCAAAGTTCGTCACATTCCGATCGTCTTGCGCTGGCTAGCAGATCAATCAAATCATCTGTCTGCAAAAGGTCGCCCGAAAGCGGTAACCGTCTGGGGTTACGAGGAACCAGAGAATAATCTCGAACTGCGGCGATGCTTTGACCTTGCCAAAGAATTCGTTGATGGGTCTTCTGAGATACAGGCTTTTGTTACGACTCACTCTCCTGCCTTCTATTCCGTTTTTAGAGAGTGCGACCAAAGTAAAGTTGGATTGTTCTTGGTAGCAAAGGATGCGGCTGTACCAACAACTAAAGTCTGCCGTGTCACGGCGGATCATGAGATTACCTCTTTAGACTCATCAATGGGATTGCTGGAATTGCTCGAGCCTCACTTCAAACAAGCGCGTCATGAAATAGATACGTTGCGGACAACAGTGACCAAACTGAATGAGCTTGCCAAGCCTGCATTACTTGTCGAGGGCCCAACGGATGCTACGATCATTGAGACAGCCTGGAGCAAACTAAATCCATCAACACCTATGCCATACATACCAATCGGGTGTGGGGCCGAAAATGGTGCAGGTGGTGCGAAAAACTTAAGTTCTGCACTGCGCAATTTGACAGCGGTATTTGACAAAAAAGTCATAGCGATTTTTGACAATGATCGCGAAGGTGCGGCGCAGTTTGATGGACTCAAATCACCTGATTTTCTTTCGGATATTGACAACAAACATAAGCATCACAAGACGAAGGACGTTCATGCTATTCTGCTCCCAACTCCGACCGGTAGAGATGCTTTCGTGCCCTCAAAGTCTGTGCACCGTGTTTTAGAAATCGAACACTTTTTTAGTGATGCTCTTCTTTCGGCACATGGGATGAAGGGAAATCCTATTTATGACGGAACACCCGTCTTCGAAATCAAGGGCGATAAAACTGCATTTGCGACCTTGTCATCAACATTTCCAGATCACGAATTTACCGCCTTCACTGAATTGTTTTCTCGACTGAGCTCCATTCTGTAATTGACACCATTTTCTCAAACGAGAAAACAACCGGTTTCTAGAAACCATGCAATGTTTTCTCGTAGACGGATGATTTTCTATGCGAGAAAATGTCATTCAACAAGAAAATACCCAAATTTGACCTGCTGGTTCATCGCTCTTACCTCCGCTTAATCACCAGCAACACCACCCTTGAGGGGTTCCTGCATCGCGATACACGCAGTTCACAGCGGGCAGAACCTAAAGGTCTCCGAGACCTTTAGGTTCTTTTGATATCGTCAATACCTCTGTCATCGCCTTCTAATGCGCGACATACAATTCCAGCCATGCCCAGCCCGCCTCCACTTCAGCCCGGTTGCTACTATCACGTCTACAACCGTGGCAACAATGGCGAGGACTTGTTTCGTGAAGAACGAAACTATGAGTATTTCTTGAGGCTGTATGCGCACCATATTCATCCGGTAGCGGAGACGTTGGCGTATTGCTTGCTGCGCAATCATTTTCACTTGGCTATTCGTGTGCGCGAAACGCCTTCGTCTGATGCGGTTACCACAAGTGAGAGTGAAAATGGGCGATTGCCACCCGCTAGTCAAGCATTTGCCAACATGTTCAACGCCTATACCAAAGCCATCAACAAAGCGTTTGGGCGCACTGGCGGTTTGTTCGAGAATCCGTATCGGCGTATCCACATTCAGACCGACGCCTATTTCACGCGCGTGATCGCCTATATCCACCGCAATCCGCAAAAACATGGTTTTGTGCCGGATTTCCGCGAATGGAGATGGTCGTCATATCACGCCCTCTTATCGCACCAGACGACACGGATGCAACGAGAGCAAGTGTTGGCTTGGTTCGATGGCCGCGAGCGTTTTGAGGCAGCGCACCTGAATGCTCAAGTAGACACGTCGTTACTTGCTCAGGACTTTGAGTAGCACAGGGCAGGGCGTAGGGTAGAACCTAAAGGTCTCTGAGACCTTTAGGTTCTACCCGGCAGCGCCAGCCACGGGGTGATACACCCGTTTGCGACAGATTCGCAAACCGCCCGCCGTATTACAATCCCATTGCGCAGCCACACCTCCCCCGATGCAGCCTATGTGGCAACGCACCCCAAACTCATTTTTAGTTCAATTCAACTAGACCCAATAAGGAGAGAAGACCATGAATAGAAGAGCATTTTTGTTCGCAAGCACCGCCCTCGCCCTAACTCTTGCCGCATGCCAAACGGCCGCCCCCGCCGCTGCACCTGCGGCACCGGCAGCAGCCACCAGCGCCCCCGCTGCGGCTCCAGCCGCCAAGAAGCTGCGTGTCAAGTTGGTCATCAATGGCAACTTTGGCGACAAGAGCTTTTTTGATAGCGCCAAGCGTGGTGTAGACCAGATGGCAACCGAGATGGGCTACGAAATCAAAACCGTGGAGTTGGGCACCGACGCCAACAAGTGGGAGCCTGGTTTGGAGGACGCCGCCGCCAACGACGACTACGATATTTTGATCACCGGCACCTTCCAAATGCCCGACTACTTGGGCAAAGTGGCCGACAAATATCCCAACAAGAAGTTCTGGATGTTTGATGCTGGCCCCGACTACGCAGGCAGCGACCCGGCCAAGAAGGGTTGCAAAGACAAGTGCAAGAACGTGTACTCGATTCTGTTCCGTCAGAACGAAGGCTCGTATGTGTTGGGCTATGCCATGGGCCTGACGCTGAAGGCCGACGCGCTGAAGAGCGTGGCGGGCAAGAAGAAAGTGGGCGTCATCGGTGGCCTCGACATCCCGGTCATCAACGACTTTGTGGTGGGCTTTAAGCATGGCTTTAAGGATGCAGGCCTGAACCCGGAGGACGTGTTGGTGCAATATGTGGGTGGCGACAACCCCTTCTTTAACCCGGCCAAGGGCAAAGAGATTGCCAAGTCCATGTATGCGCAGGGTGCAGCGTTGGTGTGGGGCGTGGCCGGTGCTTCGGGCAACGGCGCGTTCGAGGCCGCTGTGGAAGACAAGGCCTTTGCGTTGGGTGTGGACAGCGACCAGTTTCTGACCATCGCCGACCCGGCGCAGCGCGACACCATCGTCACATCCATGTTGAAGAACGTGGACAACGGTTTGTTCCGCGCCGCCAAGCTGGATGCCGAGGGCAAGCTGACCTATGGTGCTATCGAGACCGTGGGCATTGCGGGTGACGCAGTGGGCATTGCGCAGAACGAGAACTACAAGAAGCTCATCCCTGCCGACATTCAGAAGCAGGTGGACGAGGTCTATGCCAAAGCCAAGAAGGGCGAGATCACGTTTGAGACAGCGTTCAAATAATTGGCAATTAGCTATTGGCTATTAGCCGATAGCTGGTTTCATTTGACAGCAAGGCGCGTGGTTTGATTTAATCAGCCACGCGCTTTTGTTTTCGGAGGTGCGCACATGTTGATGGAGAACCTTCCTATTCCGCAAGACCTGCAAGCAGAGTTTGAGAGCGTGGCAACGCTGATGTATGGGGAAGAAGATGCACCCCGTGCGCTTACTGAGGCGGTTGAATTGTGGTTGGCAAATCATCGCAAGCAAGTTATAGAGTCAGAGCATGAGGCTAATCGGCAAACGTATTTGCAAATTAAGAGTGAATTGGCCGAAAAGTATCCAGGCAAATGGTTTGCCATTGCGCACGGCAAGCTGCAAGGTGTTGCCGATACCATCGAGGCACTCAATGAAGTGGCGATGGATGCACATCATCGCATTGTCATGCAAGTGGGCGAGCCTGCGTTTATTCAACCTGTGAGAGAAATCGAGTTGGGATGGCAGATATCGCACGGCTAATTCCTTGGGAAACGCCAGACCGATTGGGCTTTGGCATTCGGGTTCGCAATCTGATTGGCGAATTCAATGCACCCGATGAAACATTCGTACAAATAGACACGGGATATGCAGGCGAGATTCTTATCCCTTTCGACCTCTTCCAGCAGCTTCGATTACACCTGTGGGCATTTGAACAAACCTTTACCGGCTCTACAATTTCTGGTCAAAAGTTGAATTTGATCGAGTCGCAAGCTGATCTTATTATTCCGCGCATACCTGCAACCTATCGTGTCAGTATTCAAACGTTTGAAGGCAACAAACAATTTTTGATCGGTCGAGTCTTCATGCGTAATATCAAATTGATTCTGGATGGCCCGAATAAACTCACCTGCATCTTGATCCCCACAGACTAATGAATCAAAACACACCGAACACACCGCTCATTTCCATGCGCAACATCACCAAGGTCTACCCCAATGGTGTGCGCGCCGATAACGATGTGACCTTTGACGTGCTGCCCGGCGAGATTCACGCCTTGGTAGGCGAGAACGGCGCGGGCAAAAGCACGCTGATGAAAATTTTGTATGGCATGGAGAAGCCCACTGCGGGCCAGATCATGCTGCGCGGTAAAGAAGTGCATTTGAGTAGCCCGCAAGAGGCTATCGCGCTGGGCATTGGCATGGTGCACCAAAACTTTATGCTGGTGCCTTCGTTTACGGTGGCGCAAAACATTGTGCTGGGCAGTGAGCCAACCAAAGGCAATTTTGTGGATGGCGCAAAAGCTATCGAAGCGACCAAGCGTTTAGCGACCCAATATGGCCTGGCGGTTGCACCGGATGCGATTGTGGACTCGGTGCCGGTGGGCATGCGCCAACGGGTAGAAATTTTGAAGGCGCTGTATCGTGGGGCCGAGGTGTTGATTCTGGATGAGCCGACAGCCGTGCTGACCCCGCAAGAAACCACCGAACTCTTTGCCGCCATTCGCCAGCTCGTGAAGAGTGGCAAGACCGTAATTTTTATTAGCCACAAACTGCGCGAGGTGAAAGCCATTAGCGACCGTGTAAGCGTAATGCGCGACGCAAAAATGGTGGGCACAGTGAACACCCGCGATGTGAACGAGGAGCAGATTGCGCGCATGATGGTGGGGCGAGAAGTATTCCTAAACATCGACAAGCCCCCAATCAAACGTGGCTCGGCCATGCTGAAGGTGCGCAATTTGGAATACGCCACCGAGGCGGGCGTAGAGGCGTTGAAGCATGTCTCGTTCAACGTGTATGCCGGAGAGATTTTGGGCATCGCTGGTGTCGAAGGCAACGGCCAAACTGAGT
Organism: Roseobacter sp.; assembly: GCA_043748055.1. Lineage (GTDB taxonomy): Bacteria > Chloroflexota > Anaerolineae > J036 > Brachytrichaceae > JANMVQ01. Next base: position 5,387 of record JAYTNY010000698.1, on the reverse strand, counting down.
TGGTCGAGGTCATCACCGGCTTGCGGGCGGCGGTGGCGGGTTCGGTGGAGCTGAACTCAACGGACATCACGGCCAAGACCCCGCGCCAGGTGCGCCAGGCTGGTTGCGCGCACATTCCCGAAGATCGCCTGACAAACGGCGCGGCGCTGCCCAGCACGATTGCCGAGAACTTGATCGTGGATCGCTATGAGCGCGAGCCGTTTGCCAACGGCCTCTTCATGCATCCCAGCCAAATAGAAAAAAACGGCGAGGTCTTAATTGAACAGTACAGCATCCGTGCGCCAGATGGCACGCTGCCGGTCGGGTCGCTCTCGGGTGGCAACATGCAAAAGGTCGTCGTCGCCCGCGAGCTATCTTCTAGTCCTAAGTTGCTCATCGCCTCGCAGCCCACACGCGGCGTAGACATTGGCGCCAGCGAGTTCATGCACGAGCAGTTGGTGAAGGCCCGCAACGACGGCGTCGCCATCCTGCTGGTCTCCGCCGATCTCAGCGAAGTCATGTCGCTCTCGGACAGGCTGGCCGTGATGAAAGACGGCCATCTCAGCGCCATCTTCCAAGACACCAGCCAACTGACCGAAGAAGAAATAGGCCTGTATATGCTGGGCATTAAACAGCAGACGCAACAAGAAATAGAAAGCAATTGGTGATTAGTGAATGGGGAATGGTGATTAAGTGATTCACCAATCCCTAATCCCTAATCACCATTCCCCAAACCATGTCCGCAGCCCAAATCACCTTCGACCGAGCCGCCTCCAAAGCCCGCGTGACCGCAGAACGACGGCGCTCCGTTTTGATTGACCTATTGGTTACGCTGGCGACGATTTTGTTTGCGTTGGCGCTGGCGTTTCTGGTGCTGGTGTTGACCGGCAAAGACCCGTTTGCCGCTTACAACGCCTTGCTCACCGCGCCGCTGACGCGCATGAACCGCTTTGGCAATTTTCTGGAGGAGGCCACCACGCTGATTTTGCTCGGCCTTGCCATCTCCATTCCGTTTCGGGCGCGCCAGTTCAGCCTGGGCGCAGAGGGGCAGATTTACGTCGGTGCGCTGGTGGCTGCGCTGGTCGCTATTTACATTCCCATGCCACCGGTGCTGGGGCTGGTGGTGCCGATTGCGTGCGCAATGGCGGCGGGCTTTCTGCTGGGCCTTTTGCCAGGGTGGATGAAGGCGTATCTCAACGCCAATGAAATCGTCTCGACGTTGATGATCAACGCCATCGTGATCCGGTTCTACGATTTTTTGCTAACCAACGTCATCGCCCTGCCCGGCCAGGGCTATATCCGCTCCGAAGACATTCCCGACAACAGCCTGTTCCCGCGCATGTCGGATTTGCTGGGTGTGAGTCTGAGCCGCTTCAACCTCGCGTTCGTGCTGGTCATCATCATGGTCATCGCGGTGTGGCTGCTCATTCAACGCACCACCCTGGGTTACGAAATTCGCATGGTTGGCTCGAACGAGAAGTTCGCCCGCTATGGTGGCATCAATACCAAGCGCACCATCATGCTTTCGTTTGCGTTGGGCGGTGCGGTGGCCGCGTTGGCAGGCGTGCATCTCACCATGGGGATTCAGGGCAAACTCATTTCCGGCTTAGCGCCAGGCTTGGGCCTGGATGCCATCATTGTGGCGCTGCTGGCGCGCAACAACCCGCTCCTCGTTCCCGTCACCGGCTTGTTCTACGCCTATCTGCGCGTAGGTGGCTCCAGCATGGAGACGCAATCATCGGTGGGCTCCGAACTCGTGTTGATTATTCAGGCGGTCATTATTTTGTTGGTGACCGCACAAGTGTTGGTCGATTTTGTTAAGCGCCGTAGGGCAGTCGAGAAAACACAAGAGTAATGCCGTACAGTTCTAGTCGGCGTAGGCCGACTTCGCCCTGCGTTGCAGCGGCTTCAGCCGCTCGTGCCCGGCGACTAAAGCCGCGGGCTACACAAAGCAAAGCCCGCCTGCGCGGGCTAGGCCAGTAATTTTTTGGACATTACGGAAGTATTTACATGCAAGAAGCACTCAACGTCATATTCAGCATGACCTTTCTGGTCGCCGTGTTGCGTGTGGCGACACCGCTCATTTTGCCTGCGCTGGGTGGGTTGGTCTCGGAGTTGGGCGGCGTGGGCAATATCGCTCTCGAGGGCCTCATGCTGGCTGCTGCCTGCGCAGGCGCGCTCATCAGCGCCTACACCAAGAGCGTATGGCTGGGCTGCCTGGCTGGGCTAGCCACAGCTATGGCACTGGCTGCACTGCTGGCCTTCTTCCACCTCGACCTCAAAGGTGATTTGATCCTCAGCGCGGTTGCGCTCAATATTTTGTCATCGGGCGCGACCATCTTTGTGGTCTACCTGCTCACCAAAAGCAAAAGCGATACCAGTGCGCTGGTGAGCGGACAAATGCCGTTTTTGGGCGATTGGATTCCGGCGATCAAAGATGTGCCGGTGATTGGCCCGCTGCTCAACCAAAACATTTTGACGTATGCGGCACTGTTGCTCACCGGTTTGGTCGCCACATTTTTGTATCGCACCCGCACCGGCATTCACCTGCGGGCGGTGGGCGAGAACCCCGATGCCGCGCGCTCGGTCGGCATCAACGTGCGGCGCATGCGCTACTTAGCATTGTTGCTCAGCGGCTTCTTTGCCGGGTTGGGCGGTGTGTATCTCAGCATGGGCTATGTCAAATTTTTTGCGAGGGACATGACCGCCGGGCGCGGCTTCATTGCTATTGCCGCCGTTTACTTGGGTGCAAAGAACCCATGGGGCACCTTCATTGCTGCGCTGGCGTTTGGCGCAGCCGATGCGCTTTCGATCCAACTCGGCAACCTCAAAATCCCCACCCAGTTGGTGCAGATGATTCCCTATGTCGCCACGCTGATTGCGCTGATTGTGTATGCGTTGGTGCAACGCCAACGCGCCGTGGCACGCCAGCGCAAGTTCCGGCAGGCCACGCAGGCTTAGCGTTCAAAGCCTTTCAATACGTTCGCCACGTTTTCGCCCAGTTGGGCGATGGCGTAGCCGCCCTCCATGATGAAGACAGTGGGCAGGTTTAGCTGCGCGATGCGCGCGCCGATTTTGGCGTAGGCCGCAGCCGTGAGCGCGAAGCCTCCAATCGGGTCGGCCTCAAATGTATCTGCGCCCAGCGAGATGATGAGATTCGCGGGTTTGTAACTGGCGATTTGATTGCACGCGTCATCCAACGCATTTAAGAACATCTCATCGGTTGTGCCTTTGGGAAGAGGATAGTTGACGTTGTAACCTGCGCCCTCACTTTCACCCACCTCATCTTTGCCACCCAGAAAATAAGGGTATTGCCAGTCAGGGTCGCCGTGTAATGAGACAAACAGCACATCGCTGCGGGCGTAGAAGATGTGTTGTGTGCCGTTGCCGTGGTGGATGTCGATGTCGAGGATGGCGACCCGGCCCCCACCCCGGCCCGCTCCCGTTCTGACGGGGGAGGGAGAAGAGCGTAGGAATTGTGCGGCGATGGCGGCGTTGTTGAGGTAGCAGTAGCCACCGGCCAGGCTCACATCGGCGTGGTGGCCGGGCGGGCGGCACAGGGCGAAGGCAGCCTGTTCGCCGTCGCGCACAAGCTCTGCTGCTGTTAATGCGACTTGGGCGCTGTGATAGGCCGCGTGCCAGGTGCCGTCGGTAATGGGTGCGCTCAAGTCCATCGTATAAATGCCCGCCAATGCGCCAATTTTGGTGGGTCGGTGTAAGAACTGGGGTTTCCAAAACGTATCCGGGTAAACGGCGTTGGTGCTGCGGTCATCGGCCAGCCACAGGGCGTAGGCGTTTTGCAGAAAATCTAAGTAGTCGTCGGTGTGGATGGCGCGAATAGGCTCCAGGCCGAAGTCTTTGGGCGGCAATATCTCACCCAGGTTGGTGCGGCGCACGGCACTCAAAATGAGTTCGGCTCTGGTGGGCTTTTCAAACACGTCCACCAGTTCGCCATCCAGAAATTCTTTGGCGGGGGCGTGGGCCAGGTGGGCGGCGGTGTAGATCGTTTTCATCGAATCAGAGATCAAACTATACGTGCCACGCTCCCCTTCGGCGTCTTCGTCACCTCGATGCGTGCAGGGAAGGCATCTTTTAATTCGTCAATGTGCGTAATCACCACGATGCGCTCGAAGTCTTGTTCGATGACGCGAATGGCTTCCACCAAACGTTCGCGGCCCTGCGCGTCTTGGGTGCCAAAGCCCTCATCAATAAACAAGGTTTGCAATTGCGCACCTGCGCGATGGGCCAGCAACTTGCTGAGCGCAATGCGCACGGCGAAGTTAATTCTGAAGGCCTCGCCACCGCTGAACATCTCGTAGGCCCGTTCGCCAATCTCGTCGTTGATGCGTAGCTCCAACGTCTCGCTCACGTTGCCACTCTGGGTTTGGCGCTGGGTCTCGAAGCGCACATTCATGCGGCCCGCCGTCATCTTGCCCAGCAATTCGTTGGCGTTGGCCTCCAGCTCTGGCAACACGCTCTCAATAATCATGGCGGGCACGCCGTTCTTGCCAAAGGCCGTGCGCAACTCGTCCAGCAGGCTACCCTTCTTCGTCAACGCATCCATCTCCTCGGCCAATCTGTCGCGCGTGCCTTGCAAGGCCAAACAGCTTTGCACGCGCTGGTTGGCCTCGCCCACACGGCGTTGCACCTTAAAGAATTCATCGCGCGTGCGTTGTAGATTGGCGGCGACTTCAGTGGCCTGCGCCAAAGATTTTTCGCATTCGGAGATTAGAGATTGGAGATTTGAGATTTGAGATTGTTCGCGGTCTTGTTGTACCTTCAAGTTTTGCTCTTGCAGATCGAACGATTCCAGCGCACGTTGTTCGCTTTCCAAGCCCATCACGGCGCGGTCGAGCTGGCTCTTGCGCTCCACAAAGGCCTCAAGCTGTTTTAGCTTTGTCTCGCGCAGGTGTTTGTGCGCAGCGGCGTCGTAACCCAATACAGCCAACTCTTGCGTCACGGCTGCTAGGGCCGCACGGGCTGCGGGTGCGTACTGCTCGGCTTGCAATTGCAGTTCAAATTGATGGTGCCTCTGTTGCGCCTCAGGCAATAGTTTTTTTGCATCGGCTGCGCGGGCCTGTTGGCTCTCTAATTCCGCCAGTTGTTTTTGCAACGCGGGCAGTTTGCGTAAGCTCGCGTCCAACTGCATCAAATTCTTTTCAAGGGCACTGGCCTTCTCCGCCAACTCTTTCACCAACGCCTCGTTGGCCCTATACGCATCGCCGCGTCCTTTACCGCGCGTTTGCCACTCATCCAAAATGCGCACACGGTCTTCTTCCAACAACTCGCGCCCGCAGGTTGGGCAAATGGCGCCCACCTTGCTTAGCGCGCCAATGCGCACCTTCAGGTCGCTCATCTCTGCGCGCAACACACCGTTCTGGGCCTTCGCCTCGCCTTGCTTCTCGCTG
>JAYTNY010000697.1:0-6369 GCA_043748055.1 Roseobacter sp. | reverse complement strand
TTTAGGCCGTGCAGGTAGATGTAAGCACGCAACGCTGGCAACGGGTGCTCGCCATCATCATGCAGCAGTTGCGCATCGGATGCGTTGTGAACTTCCATGTCCTGAAAGTCCAGCGCCATCACCGGGCCAGCCACACAGCAGCCGTAGTAATCGGCAAAGGTCTCTTCGGTCCAGGCTTTGATGTAGCCTGGCACGCTGCCACCGCCCGCTGCCAGGCGCACATCCGCCAGTGCCTCGTGAATCTTCAACGCCAAGCCGGTGGTGGGGTCAGGGAAGGCGTTGCCGTGCCAATACACGTAGTGGCCCACCTCGTGCGGAATCGCCAACAGGTCTTGCTGGTTGGTCAGGCTGGTGTAAGGCACGCCGATCATGGCGATCTTGGCGTAGGGCATGACGCGAATAGCCGCCGACTTTTGCAAATAGGTCATCACGGTTAAATCGCCAGTCAAAATGCCTGCACGGATGGCGGGCTTGAGGGCAGCATACGCCAATTGATCGGCTACCAGCAGCTTGCGCCGTGTGTCTACATTGGCGGCAATGTTCAGGCGCTGGTTCACCGCACGTTCAATCACTTCCAGGTCGCGGCTAATTTGCCCCAGCGTTAGGCTGAGGGCGTACTGATGGGTGTAGCCGCTTGGCGCACCATCACGGTCTCCACCAGATTTCAACTTGTTCTGAAAGAAATTGAATTGCCCCTTTGCAAACGCATCCAGCGCCTGAATCAAACAAGCCAGCGTATGTTCTTTATCCAGCACCTGCGGGTTGAGCGGTAGCGCGCCGCTTTGAATCGCGGTCTCCGCCTGCTCAGCCTTAGTGCATAGCTTTAGGCCGACCAGTTGGCCCAAATTGCAAATGCGCGCCAGCAGTCCGTTAAATCGCTCTTGCCACACTGTGGCCGGGGTTGTGTTTCCATCTGCCATGTTAAACAAACGCTCCTCTTGCACTTCTTGCACTTCTTGAATGACTGCGAACTTGAAAAACCGCAGACAAAGCGCAGACCGATGAACCTGAAGAAACCTAATGCTCGGCTTGCACTTTGCCTGTATGAAGACTGCGGTGAGTCCCCAAACCTAGAAGACCAAAGATTCCCACCGCGATCTGGCTGCATCCTAAACACCAAGCGTTGATTGAGCGTTGTTTGCTGTGAAAGGCTGATGAGATAAGTATTTTGGATACAATATCCAAACACGCAATGCCCAACTTAGATACGCTACACCCCGCCAAGACCCTGCCGCAGCAAGTGGCCGAGCGCCTGCGCGATGCCATCCTGACCGGCAAGCTACCCGGCGGCCAAACTTTGCGCCAGGCGGAGCTAGCCGCTCAGCTAGGCGTCAGCCGCATTCCCGTGCGCGAGGCGCTACGCCAGTTGGAGGCCGAGGGCTTTGTGGTGCTGCATCCGCATCGCGGCGCGGTGGTTGCCGTGCTAACGGCGGAGGAGGCGATTGAGATTTACGACATCCGCACCGCGCTGGAAGCACAGGCCCTGCGGCTGGCCGTGCCCAACCTGAGCCGAGAAACGCTGGCCCAGGCCGAAGCGCTTTTGGATAAGATCGACAACCTGAGCGATGGCCGCAGCATGCCGCGCTGGGCCGAGTTGAATTGGCAGTTTCACGCCCTGCTGTATGCCGCCGCCCAGCGCCCGCGCCTGTTCGAGATGATTAAGCAACTGCACGACAACGTGGGCCGCTACCTGCGCGGTTCACTCACCGTGGGCGCGCACAGCAAGCCCTCCCAAAAACAACACCGCGCCCTGTTGGCCGCCTGCAAAAAGAAAGATGCCCAGACCGCCGTGGACATTCTGCAGCAACACCTGGCCGCCACCAGCCAAAAGCTGGCGCAGCAATTGCGACAGCAAAATTCGGAGACCCCGCTATAACCCCCGACCCCTAAAGGGGAGTCGTAGATTTTCTATATGTGTTTTTCACTTAGAACCTATCTCAATAGGGACGACATCCCTACAAGGGATGTCGTCCCTGATAACCAATTGGGATAGGCTCTTAGTTAAGAATGATGAACAATGAGACAGCCTCAACGACTCCCCTTTAGGGCAATGGCATTGAATTAGACATAAGAACGTGATGGAGGCCGAGGCTTTAGCCGGTTAGTGGCTTGCCGCGTGCCGTCATTTGCGGCACGCGCTACTAACCGCCTAAAGGCTCGACCTCCGAGTTTCGCCTTAATTCAATGCCATTGCCCTTTAGGGGCCGGGGGTTCCGAGGCGAAGCCTACAAGTTTGTGACCGCTGACATGAGTTAAACCATGATTGCAACACCAACCTATCCAAAACTAAACCAACCCGAAGTCGCCGACCTAAGCACGCTCAAAACAATCGAGCAACGCCTGCTGTGGCTGAGCACGCTGATGATTCACCATGCCAACAACGTGCGGCCCAACCCCGACAAGAGCAAGGTGGGTGGGCATCAGGCCTCGGCGGCATCGTCGGCCAGCATCCTCACCGCGTTGTATTTTCACTTCTTGCGCAGCACAGACCGCGTGTTGATAAAGCCCCACGCCGCGCCCGCGCTGCACGCAGCCTTGTATTTGATGGGGCTGCTGGATGGCAAATACCTCACCATGCTGCGCCAGTTTGGCGGGTTGCAAAGCTACCCCAGCCGCAGCAAAGATCCCTTCCCGGTGGACTTTGCCAGCGGCAGCATGGGCCTGGGGCCAGCCACGCCCATCTTTGCTGCGCTGACCAATGAATACGTAAAAGCCCACTTTGGCGAGAGCCAGGCCGAGCGGTTTATCGCGATGGTGGGCGACGCCGAGTTGGACGAAGGCAACCTGTGGGAGATGCTGATTGACGACACCATGCAGGCCAATTTGCGCAACGCCATACTGATCGTGGATTACAACCGACAGAGTTTGGACCGGGTCATTCCCGGCGTGCGCGGGGCCAAGCTAAAAGCGCTGTTTGCGGATTGCGGCTGGGACGTGTTGGAGTGCAAGTATGGCGCGCAACTGCAAGCTGCCTTCACCCAGCCCGGCGGCGAGGCCCTGCGCTTGTGCATCGACGACATGAGCAACGAGGCCTACCAAAGCCTCATCCGCAGCGACCCGCAAACTATACGCAACACGCTGGCGCAAGAAGAAAACGGCGCCAGCATTAGCCGCTGCATTGCCAACGTTCTCGATGAACAACTCGCCGGGTTGCTCTCAAACTTGGGCGGACACGACATCGGCGAGTTATTGCGCACGCTGAACACTGCATCACAGCACGACAGCATTTCATCCCCCACCGTCATCTTCGCCTACACCCTTAAAGGCTATGGCCTGCCCATTGCAGGCGACCCCAGCAACCATGCCGCGCTACTCAGCGGCGAACGGCTGGGCCAGGTGCGCGCCGGGTTCGGCTTAACAGAGGCCACGCAGTGGAGCGCGTTCGAGCCAAACTCAACAGAAGGCCAGTGGTGCAAGGCGCGGGCGCAAGCGCTGCAACTGATGCGGCCCGCACGGGCGACAGCCGTGAGCGCCAGCGATGTGCCAGCCGAGATCAACGCGATTGCAGGCGGTGCCAGCGCGATGAGCACACAAGAGGCCTTCGGGCGCATCATGCTGCGGCTGGCGGATGTGCCGAAGGTGGGCGAGCGGGTGATTACGACTTCGGCAGATGTGTCGGTGTCTACAAACCTGGGTGGCTGGATTAACAAGGTCGGCGCGTTCGCCCTCAAAGAAAGCACCGACTATGAAGAAGGCCGCAGCCGCGTGCTGAACTGGAAGCCCAACCCGCGCGGGCAGCACATCGAGTTTGGCATTGCCGAGATGAATTTGTTTACGGCGCTGGGCGCGTTCGGCCTCAGCCACGAGCACAACGGGCAACTGCTGTTCCCCATCGGCACGGTTTACGACCCGTTTGTGGCGCGCGGGCTAGACGCCATTATTCACAGCGTGTACTCCGGCAGCAAGATGATTTTTGTGGCGACGCCCAGCGGGGTCAGTTTGGCCGCGGAGGGCGGAGCGCACCAGAGTTCGATCACGGCCTCGATTGGCATAGAGCTACCAGAGCTGGATTTTTGGGAGCCATGCTTTGCGTTGGAAACCGAATGGGCTTTATTGGAAGCACTACGACAGTGTTGCGACCGAGAGCAGGGTCGCAGTTCGTACTTGCGGCTCAGCACAAAACCCATCGACCAAAGTTTGATGGAGCCTGCGTTAGAACGATTGGGGCGCGAGGAATTGCGGCGGCAGGTGTTGGCAGGGGGCTACCGAGTGGCCCTCACCCCCAACCCCTCTCCCGAATGGGAGAGGGGAGATGCGTTGAACTTGGTGACGACAGGCGCAATGGTGCCGGAGTGTTTGCAGGCGGCGGCGTATTTGGAGAACGAGGGTGTGGGTGTAAACGTGATTCACCTCACCAGCCCGCGCCGTGCGTTTGAGGACCGCGAGCATTTGGCGACGCTAATCCCAGAGCATTTACGTGCTGCACCGATATTGACCGTGCATGACGCAGCCAGCCATGCGCTGGCCTGGGTGGGCGGCCTGTTTGGGCAGCGCACACGCAGCCTAGGCGTCAACAAATTTGGGCAAAGCGGCTACCGCGAAGATGTGTATCGCTACATGCACCTGGATGTGGAGAGCATTGTGGCGGCAGGGTTTGGGTTGATTGATTAACTCACGTTACGCAGCAATCTAACTCTGTGCGAGAGCATCCTGAGCGCAGTCGAAGGATGCGGACTTGGCGGAGCTTCGTCAGAGTAGCTCGACATAAGGCGCATTCTTCGACGCGGCGCTGCGCCGAGCGCTCAGAATGCTTTCTTGCAGAGTTAGATTGTCGCTGCGTAAGGTGGTTGATTAAAAGATTTACGGAATCGGCGTCAGCGTAGGCTCTGGCTGCGGAGCTGGCGGTGGTGGTGCGGCGGTAGGCTGCTCAGGTGCTGCCGTGGGCTGGGACTGATCTGGGGCCGGGGCCGCAGGCGCAGCCGTTGGCTCTGCACCCGGTGCAGGCACGGCAGTGGGCGCAGGCGTGGGCCGGGGTTGCGCATTGGGAATGCGGTAATAACACGTCTCAAAATCTTTGCCTACGCTGATGCGGTAGCGCGGCGCATCCGGCGCAAGACCTTCCACGGGCTGGGTAATGATCTGGCTGCTCTTTAGCCCAAACGTGCGTTGTAGCAAGGGCAGGGCGCTGTTTTTTTTGCTGGTGCTGAAGTCAATCACCTGCGTGCGCGATATAGGTTCGGCGCTCTGCTCAATCTTCATCACGTTAAAGCCCAGCTCACGCAAACGGTAGGCCGCTGCCGCCGCAAAGTCCTCTTTGCCATAGCCGTTCACCAACTCAATCGCAATGCCATCGGTGGCGCGCTGGTTCAGCGCCACTGTAAGCTGCTGCTGAATAAACGGCCCCATCGTCTCGGGGTTCGGGATGAGCACGCTGCCCACCACGGGCAAGGTCATGCCGCTCAAGCCGCCGCCATCAATGTAGCGGCTGCGAATCACCACATCGTCCAGGCTCGTCGCCAACGAGGCCAGCTTCAATATGTCGCCCAGCCCCAAATCGGTTTGCACGCTTTTCTCAAACTGCGCATACAGCTCTGGAATCTTAGTAAGCGAACCAAGCTGGCGCGCCTTGTTCAAAATGGCTCGCACCACCAGTTGTTCGCGCCGCCCGCGGTCAATATCGCCACCCGGCACGCCATAGCGTGCGCGGGCAAACGCCAACGCCTGCAAGCCGTTCAGCGTATACACCCCCGGCGCAGGAATATTGATCGTCGTGGTGGGTATCGGCTGGCCCACCACCCAGGCCTCGCCCGAAAACGAATCGGTGTAGGGCCGCGTCACAATGTTTGGGTTGCTCTCGTCCGCAAAGTAATACGGGTCTTTGGGGAAGATGTGAAACAGCGGGCAAGTCGCCACCACGTCAATGCCCTCCAGCGTGTTCACCCCGTTTACCACCGCCGAAAAATTCACCACGGCGTAGTAATCGATGTTGATGCCAAAGTTATACAAAATGGTCTGCCGAAATAAATCTGGCCCACCCACCTTAAACGCCGTATTGATTTTGGCGCTGCGGTAATTGGGAATGTAAGCCAGCGTATCGCGCGGGATCGAGAGCATCGTAATGGCCGGAATATCCGGGTTGATGCTGGCGATGATGATGACATCCGTGTTGGATGGCCCACCCACGCCCGGCCGCGTGTCTATGCCCAGCAAGGCAATATTCGTCGTGTTGGGCGGCAGCTCAATCAGCGGCGCGGCAGGCGGCACTGGCACCAAATACGCCGGAATCGCAATCTGGTTCGTCACCGTCACCCCATCCGTCATCGTCGTAATCGTGTTCATCACCGGGGCAAAGCCGGTAAACGACTTTTCGCCCACCACCGGCGCGGTAATGGTCTTGCGCGGCAAAATGGGTTCGGCAGCCGGCGCAGC
>JAYTNY010000696.1:0-9033 GCA_043748055.1 Roseobacter sp. | reverse complement strand
CCGTCTGGCTCAAACCAATTTACCCAGTGGTAACGCGCAAGACGATCCGGCACATCGCATTCCTCCAGCCGCAGTGGCACCACAAAGATTGCGCCCTCGACTTGGCGGTCGGCTTGGTTGAGGGCATAGCCAATTTCTTCTTTGATGAACCCCTCATGATTCACCGATTGCTGCGAGAGGCAGACCAACACCACATCACTTCTTTGCACGGCCTGGCGAATCTCGCTACGCCAATCCTGCCCAGCGATCAAATTTTCTTCGTCCAGCCACGGTTCTGCGCCCCAGGCTTTTAGCTGCGCATAAAGCTCGCGGGCTTTGGCTTTGTCTGATGAGGCATGGCACAGAAAGACGCGCAGCGGGCCGGGCGCGCGCTTAGACGGTTCTTGGGTTACTTGACCACGACCGCTCTGAGTTGATGACGATTGAGACGCTCCTGACCCAGAAACAATCGTTGGCGTTGGTGGCAACTGATTACTGACCGCCGCCCACTCCGCGCTGGGGAACTCGCGCCGCACGCGCTCGATTAACTCAGAGATGCGACCGCGATTCTCGAAATACTTGACGATGGACAGCGCCGCATCTCGCACAGTCTTGCCCTCACTCACAATGGCGTTGTAGTCCTCGTGCAAATCGTCGCAGAAGAGGCGCAGGTCGGCGTAATCGCTGCGGGCGATGATCTCGCGCAGCTTGACCAGATCGTAGGGGGCTGGTGATGGAGCGGACATGCGCTGTGAATTTTACGCATGTGGCGCACTAGCGCTCAAAGGGTTCAGAACCCTTTGAGCGCTTCTCACCCATCTAGCGACTAATCCTTATGTGCTTTTGTGCTTCTCAGCAAGTCCTCACCCGCGCGATACATCCAACCGCTGTAACGCCAGCGTTCAACACGCAGACAAACTATTGACCAAGAACTGAGCAGCAGATGAACCGTTGCATCATTAATCTGTTGGTTAAAAGGGGACTGCAAGAGGATTGCTATGAACAAGTTTAAGAACACCATTAAATCAAGCGAGATTACACCCGAGGCAGTGTATGCCTCACGGCGCAAGTTTATGAAGCTGGGCGTGTGGGCGTTTAGCGCCAGCGCATCGGCGGCCATGTTGGCGGCGTGTGGCAACGAATCGGGGACGAATAAACGAATGGAACCGACGGTGGTTGCGCAGCCTGTTGCAACGTCGGCAAATCAAGCAAACATAAAAGTGACGGATGCGCCATCAGCAGCAGGCCCAGCCAGCGCCATGCCCAAAGACAAAGATGAACTGGGCAACGCACTAACGCCGTTTGAGAACATTACGAATTACAACAACTACTACGAGTTCAGCACCGACAAAGAGGCGGTGGCTGGGCTGGCAGCGAACTACAAGACCGATGGTTGGAAAGTAGAAATTAGCGGGCTGGTGAACAAGCCCATGACCTTTGGCATGGACGACCTGCTAAAGAAATTTGCACAGGAAGAACGCGTTTACCGGTTGCGTTGCGTGGAGGGCTGGAGCATGGTGATGCCGTGGACGGGCTTTGCGCTGAACGCCTTGCTGAAAGAAGCCGACCCGAAGAGCGAGGCTAAGTTTGTGCGGTTCGTCTCGCCGGACGACAGCAAGCAAATGCCTGGGCAGAACGATATTTTCAGCGGCTTCCAATGGCCGTACAGCGAGGCGCTGCGTTTGGACGAAGCCATGAACGACCTGGCCTTTATGGCGACAGGTTTGTATGGCAAACCGTTGCCCAATCAGAATGGCGCACCGCTGCGGCTGGCCGTGCCGTGGAAGTATGGCTTTAAGAGTGGCAAGGCGATTGTAAAAATTGAGCTGGTGGCCGAGCAGCCCAAGACATTTTGGACGGTGGCCGCGCCCACTGAATATGGCTTCTATGCCAACGTAAACCCGGCAGTGCCCCACCCGCGTTGGACGCAAGCCACCGAGCGCCGCATCGGCGAGAATGGCCGCCGCAAGACACTGCCCTTTAACGGCTATGCCGAGCAGGTGGCGAAACTGTATGACGGGATGGATTTGGTGGCGAATTATTAGGTTGAAAGCGACCTGTAAGAAATTTAAGCTACAACATCGCTATGACTACCCCACCCGCCCGCGCTAAAGCGCCGCCCCCTCCGTCTGCACCGCCTTCTTCATCGCCAAAATCGCCCGCACCGAAGCCACAAACCAAACAGCCGCAAGGCGTGCTGGCCTCGCTCAAGTTTCAACTCACGCAGCCGTTGGCCTGGCTCATTGCCGTTGCGTGCCTCACGCCACTGGCGGTGTTGATCTGGCAGGCGTTGACCGACAACTTGACCGCCAACCCAATTCAAGCGGCGACGTTACGCACCGGCAAGACGGCGTTGGTACTGCTGGTGATTTCGCTGGCCTGCACACCCATCAACACCATTACGGGCTGGAGGCTGCCATTAAAAGCCAAACGCGCCACCGGCATTTACGGCTGGTTGTATGTGCTCATTCACTTCGGCATCTTTATTTTTGATAACGGCTATTTGGAAGGTGCAATTGATTTGATGTCGGTGTATGCCGCCACGTTTGAGAAGCGCTTTGCATTGGCAGGCTTTGCGGCTTTTGTCATTCTCACGCTATTGTTTATTACGAGTACAAAACAATCGCAAAAACTACTGGGTAAGAAGTGGAAGACGCTGCACAAAGCAGTGTATTTGGCCGTGCCGATAGCGGTGATTCACTTTGCCTGGTTGGTGAAAAGTATTCTGGGCCGCCCCGAGCCTTTGATTTGGGGCGGCGTTGTAGTGCTGCTGTTGCTGGTGCGCCTTGCATCCGTTCGCAAGTTCATTGTGAATTTGCGCAACCGATACATCCAAACCGCGCAACCGGCGCGTTAGTGCAGTAACCGGTTCAGATGGACATCCCTCAACTTTCAACAATCTGGGGGGATGTTGAAGAAAGAATCCTGAATGTCCATCTGAACCGTCGCAAGTTAGACCCAACAAACGACACCTCTCGCGTTTGCGCAGCGCCAGAGCTGGTGGCTTGTTGTCTAAACCTCATCAAACAAATTCAAAACAGTTTCACAAATTCTTTAGAAAATTCTTTGGAAGATTCTTTGAAATGGAGTAGTCATAAAAATGGAAAACAAAATTGTGTCTCGTCGCAAGTTTCTTATCGCCAGTGGTTTGGTTGCAGCCGCGTTGGCTGCACCGCTAAACGGTGTTGTGCTGGCGCAAACCACCCCGCCGCAGAACGTGGCCGAGGTGGCAATGAGCGATCCGCAGTTCACCACCCTCGTCAAAGCCGTCATTGCCGCTGGCTTGCCGGATGCGCTGAAGGACCCGAAGGCTACGCTGACCGTGTTCGCACCAACAGATGCAGCCTTCGCCAAGTTGCCCAAAGCCACGTTGGATGGCTTGCTGGCCGACCCAGCCAAACTCAAGACCGTGTTGCTGTATCACGTCGTGGGTGCCAAGATCACCAGCAAAGATGTGAAGGGCATGGGCGGCCACGGCAGCCCCAAGACCCTGAACGGCGCGACGATCAACGTCACCACGATCAATGGCAGCGTGTATGTCAACGATGCGAAAGTCATCAAGGCCGATATCCCCAGCAGCAACGGCGTGATTCACGCGATTGACACCGTGCTGTTGCCGCCCGACATGATGATGATGAGCACCGTGGCCGCCACTGCGATGGTCGAGCCGATGTTCAACACCTTGTCGGCCCTCGTCACTCAGGCTGGTTTGGGCGATGCGCTGAAAGACCCGAAGGCCACTCTGACGGTGTTTGCGCCGACGGATGAGGCCTTCGCCAAGTTGCCCAAAGCCACCGTAGATGCATTGCTGAAGGACAAGAAGAAATTGCAAGCAGTGTTGCTGTATCACGTCATTGGCAGCAAGATCAGCAGCAAAGATGTGATGGGCATGGGCGGCAAAGGCACCCCCAAGACGCTGAACGGCGCGATGGTGAACGTGACCACGATTGATGGCAGCGTGTATGTCAACGAAGCCAAAGTCATCAAGGCCGATGTGCAGACCGGCAACGGCGTGATTCATGTGATTGACCGCGTGCTGCTGCCGCCAGATATGCTGGGGAGCAACACCCTGGCCGCCGCCGCGATGGTGACGCCACAGTTCAACACCCTGAGCATGTTGGTGACGATTGCGGGCTTGGGCGATGTGCTCAAAGACCCCAAGAGCAGCCTGACCGTGCTGGCCCCTAACGACGATGCCTTCGCCAAAGTGCCGAAGGAGCAAGTGGCCGCGCTGTTGGCCGACAAAGAGTTGTTGAAGAAGGTGCTGCTGTATCACGTGTTGCCCGGCAAGATTGCCTCGAACAAGCTGAGCGGCGTGGTTAAAACAGTGAACGGCGCAAGCGTGAACCTAACCTTGATCGGCAAGGACATTTACGCCAACGAAGCCAAAGTGATCGCCAAAGACGTGAAGACCGGCAACGGCACCATCCACGTGATTGACACGGTGTTGCTGCCGCCGGACTTGAACCTGAGCACTATTGCTGCCGTGGCGATGGTGAACCCACAGTTCAACACGCTGAGCAAGTTGGTGACGATTGCGGGCTTGGGCGATGCGCTGAAGGACCCGAAGGCCAGCCTGACCGTGTTTGCGCCGACAGATGCCGCCTTCGCCAAAGTGCCGAAGGCCACGCTGGACATGCTGTTGAAGAACCCGGACAAGCTGAAGAAAGTGCTGCTGTATCACGTGGTGGGTGCCAAGATCACCAGCGCGGATGTGAGCGGCATGGGCGGCAAAGGCAGCCCGGCCTCGCTGGAAGGCATGAAGCTGGAAGTGACGACCAAAGATGGCGCGATCTATGTGAACAACGCCAAAGTTATCAAGGCCGACGTGCCGACGGCCAACGGCGTGATTCATGCCATTGACGCGGTGTTGGTGCCGAGCGATTTGTAAGCCGTGATGTCGTAGGGGCGAAGCATTCGGCGAGCGCTGCACCATTGACCCCGTCGAAGGCCCGAATGCTTCGCCCGCTTACGGCATAGAAAATCGCAAGCACAGGCGAAGCATTCGGCGCTCCAGTTGAGTTTGTAGGTCTGCGCTTCCGAATGCTTCGCCCCTACGCCCCGCCTCAACATCGAATAAACTTCGGCGCAACACGCGCCATGAACACCACCAACGACACCCACCTCACCCCCACCGAGCAGACTACCCTGCGCGAGTTTCTAACCCGCCAGTTCAACCCTGGCGAGTTGGACGAACTGATTGACGACCTGGACGTGGACACCGCCAATCTGAAGAGCGCCACCCCCGGCGATTTGGCACGAGGGTTGGTGGCTTACTTCGATCATCGCGGCACGGTGGCCGACCTGCTTGGCTACCTCATCCGCAAACGGCCCAGCGTGCCGGCCACCGAAACCCTGCGCCAGATGCAAGCGCGTTTTGGTCCGCCGCACGCGCCATCCCACGCAAACCCGCAAGCCCTCTTCGAATCCATCCCCACCCGCGCAGACGCACCCCTGCCGCCGCGCCAACTGTTTGCCCAACCCGCGCGGCCCCCGCCCACCCCCAGCGATGCGGCGTTTGTGGGCCGCGAGGACGAATTGCGGACGCTGGCCGAGCGCATCAAGACAAATCGGTGCGTCAGCGTGACCGCCGTGGGCGGCATGGGCAAAAGCGCACTGGCCGCCGAGTTCGCCCGGCGCTATGGCCCGTTCTTTGCTGGCGGGGTGTTTTGGCTGAACATGGAACACCGCGAGGGCGCGACCAACGAGATTGCCCAATGCGGCGCGGCCCTGGGTTTTAACCCCGAGCGCCAAGACGAGGCCGCCGCACAAACCCTCGCTGCCTGGCGCAGCCCGCTGCCGCGTTTGCTGATCTTCGACAACTGCGAGGATGCCGCGCTGTTTAAGGCCACCGCCCCCACCGAGGGCGGCTGCCGCGTGCTGGTGACCAAACGCAACGACCGCTGGCTGGCCGCGCTGGGCGTGCGCGATTTGCCCTTGCTGGCCCTGCCACCCGCCCAAAGCCTGGCCCTGCTGCGCCAGCTTGCGCCCCGCTTGCCGGTGGATGGCAACACCGACGCGGATTTGCGCGCCCTGGCCCAGTTTGTGGAGCACCTGCCGCTGGCGCTGCATTTGCTGGGCTGCTATTTAGACACCTACGCCGCCGACCTGCCACCCGCCCAAGTGCTGCGCGAGCTGCACGCCCTGGGCCCGCGCGCCGATGCGCTGAGCGGCCAACTGGACGGCCAAGCCATTGACACGCCCACCGGCCACACCCCCAACCTGGCCCGCACCTTCTTGCTAAACCTGGGCAAGCTGGATGCGGCCCAGCCGCGCGATGCGCTGGCCCGCGCCCTGTTTGCCCGGGCCGCCTGTTTGGCCCCCGGCCTGCCCTTCCCGCGCAGCCTGCTGCGCCTAATGCTGGCTGAGGTGGCCAGCAACGACACCGCCACAAGCAAAGCCTTTGCCGATGCCATAAACCGCCTGCTGGCGCTGGGGCTGATGGAGCGGGCCGCCGAGAACCTGCGCCTGCACCGCCTGCTGGCGCTATATGCCCACAGCGAACTGCACGAGACCGCCCCGGCAGAACTGGATGCGGCGTTGGATGCGGTTGAGCAGGCGTTAGCACGTGAGGCCAGCCGAATTATCGAGGCAGGCTTGCCTGCACCGCTGCGGGCGTGGCAAGAGCATCTCAGCTATGTGGCCGATGCGGCTACGGCGCGGGGAAGCGAACCGACGGGTCGGCTCTCAAACGCGTTGGGCCATCACTTGTGGATGATTGGCAGCTACCCCGCCGCACGTGCCGCCTTCGAGCGAGCGCTCAAGATTTTTGAACAAGTGCTAGGTGTGAATCACCCCAACGTGGCAACGCTCGTCAACAACCTCGGCATGGTGATGAAGAACATGGGCGACCTGCCCGCCGCCCGCGCCGCCTTCGAACGAGCGCTCAAGATTGACGAAGCCGCGCTCGGCCCAGATCATCCCGACGTGGCAATTGACATCAACAACCTCGGCGATGTAATGCGACTCATGGGCGACTTGCCCGCCGCTCGCGCCGCCTGCGAGCGAGCGCTCAAGATTGACGAAGCCGCGTTCGGCCCAGATCATCCCAACGTGGCAATTGATGTCAACAACCTCGGCGAAGTAATGCGGGCTATGGGCGATCTGCCCGCCGCCCGCGCCGCCTTCGAGCGGGCCTTGCGAATATTGGAGCGGGCGTTGGGCGCGGAACACCCCAACACGCAGTTGGTGCAGGGCAACTTGGCGCGCTTGGATGAGTGAACCTTGAGCGCTTCCTCCACCCAAAACCTCCGCCGAGTTGCGAACCACCGGTAGGGGCGAAGCATTCGAGCACGCAGCCCAACAACCCCAACTGGGTTCTCGAATGCTTCGCCCTGCATAACCCCGGCACGCAACCCCAGGGTCACTCTGGGCGAAGCATTCGGGTGTTCGGCGGGGCAAAGCGTGCGGCGCTCGCAGAATGCTACGCCCCTACGACAACTAACCTCACTCCCCGTCTCTCACCACCACCGGCAAATACACCGTCGTGGCTTCATCCGGCTCCTCCGGCTTCACGCTGTTTAATGCAATCGGTGGCGTGGCGCTCGGCTCCGGCGTTACAAACGCGGTGGGGGTTTCGCTGGGCGCAACCTCGGGCGTGGGGCTTTCATTTGGGTCGGGCGTGGCGGTCTCGCCTTCACCGGCCTCCGGCTGCACGGGCGGTGCGCAGACCAAATCCAGGCCCACGCCCTTCAATGCACCCGCGTCATACCGAGACAAATCGCTCACGCACAGCTTCCACACGCCGCCACTCTTCTCGCCTGCAAAGCCCGCAAACGAACTCATGTTGGAGCTGGTGTCGCCATTCGGCTCAGGCACAAACGTGCAGCGCTTGTCATCTTTGCACACAATGCTGGTGCCGCCAATCGTGTTGCCCATCGCCTCGGCGTTTGTGCTCCCTGCGCTGGTAAAGGTGATTGGGAACGCCGCCGAGAGATTCGATGAGTCCCCAAACGTCGTCTGCGGGATGCCGGGGCGGTTCAACAGCGTTAGCGCATTGCCGCGTGGGCTAATCAGTTGCACTTTCAAATCGCTAATGTAGGTGTGATCCAGCGCCAACCGCAGCGTGCCGCTTAACACCGTGCCATCGTCGGCCACGGTTACATCCACACAGGTGGGCGCGGCGGTGTTATCGGGCACGGTTACGTTCGGCGCAATGCTCACCGCCTCGCAATAATCGCGAGTCGCCACGGGCGTGCGCGTTGGCGCTTGTGTGGGCATCGGTGTTGGGGTTTGCGTGGGCGTGGCGTTCGGGTCGGGCGTCGTTGGTGTCGGGGCAGATGAGCACGTCAAACCCAAGCTCACACTCTGCAGTGTGCCCACATCGTTCTTGTAGTTGTCGCTTATGCAGAACTGCCACATGCCATTGCTGGGCTGGCCCACAAAGCCGCCAAAGCTCGCGGCAGAACCGGCCTCGCCATCCGGCCCTGGCTTAAACGAACATTGCCCATCGTCGCGGCAAACCACTTTGGTCGAGAGAATCTGCTTGCCCATGTCCTCGGCGTTAAAGCTGGCCGTGTCGCGGAATTCGATTGGGTATGTCGCCAGCACATCGCTGTTGTCGCCAAACGCCGCCACCGGGTAGCCGGGGCGGTTCAACATCATTAGCTTCGTGCCGTTCGGGCTGCGCAGTTCCATCTTCAAATCACTGATGAACGTATGCGAGGCCGCGACCCTCACGCTGGCATTCGTCACCAAGCCTAAATCGCTCACCGGAATATCAAAGCACTTGCCCGCCGCATCGTTATCCGGAATGCTGGCGTTGGGCGCAATGCTGATGGGTGCACAAATCGGCACAGGTGTTTGCGTCGGCGTGGGGGTTTGAGTTGCGGTGTTGCTCGGCAACGGCGTTAGCGTCTTGGTCGCGGTGGGCTGCGGCGTGCCTGGCGGTGTCTTGCTCGGTGTCAGGGTCTTCGTAGGTGTTGCAGTTTTTGTGGGCGTTCGGGTTGGAGATGGCGTGCGCGTCGCGGTGGCTGTGACCGTAGGCGAGGGCGTGCGCGTGGGGGTTTGGGTGGGCGTGGCCGTCGGCGGCAGGTTGCAGGCATAGCTGGCCGG
>JAYTNY010000695.1:0-2223 GCA_043748055.1 Roseobacter sp. | reverse complement strand
AAGCGCTTTGGGGCGCGGGTGCTGGTGGCCGATTTGAAACGCGAGCGCACCGACAAAGCCCTTGCGCTGGGGGCCGATGTCGCGCTCGACCCCAATCAGCCCTTAAAAGAAGCTGTGCAAGCCGAGACCGACGGCTATGGTGCCGATGCCGCCGTCATCGCCTTCGGCTCGGCGCGCCTGGCCGAGAGCGCCGCCAGCGCGTTGGGCTTTGGCGGCAGGCTTAATATTTTTGCAGGCGTGTATCCCAAAGATGTAATTTCGATTGACCCCAACTTGATTCACTACAACGAGTTGATGATTACCGGTAGCGCCGACCACACTCCAATTGACTATGCCGAGTCGCTCAACTTGATCGAGCGCAAGATGATTAACGTGGAAGCACTCGTAAGCGATGTGGTGCCGCTGCGTGAACTTGAACAGGGCTTCAAGCTGGTACAAGACCAATCACGGTTTAAGGTGATGGTTGAGGTGAATACAGCGTTGGCGTAAAAGTTTGAGTTTTGAGACTCTTCTCCCAACTGATGCGACAACATGCGAATCTAACCAGGTCATTCTGAGCATTCACATGCGAAGCATCTCTGCGTCGGCCTACCTTTGTGTGACTGTAACGTAGAGATGCTTCGTCGCGGACTCCTCAGCATGACAGCACTACGCTTCAATGATCAACGATCAACAACTGGGCTGATGCATCTGATGTGCTATGACTGAAACACAAATCCTAACGCTCGATGTCGGCACCTCGGCGCTCAAGACCACGCTGTATGCCCAAAGCGGCGCGCTCATCGCGCAGGCCAGCGCGCCCTACAGCTACACCTCGCCGGAACCCAAAGCCGCCGAGGCTGACCCCGATGATTGGTGGCGCGCCTTGCCTGTGGCGCTGGCGGGATTGGGCACGAGCTTGCAACACGTGCGCGTGATCGGCCTGACCGGCCAGATGCACAGCGCCGTGCTGCTGGACGAAAACCGCGAGCCGATTCACCCCTGCCTGCTGTGGCTGGATCGACGCTGCGCCCACGAAGCCGCCGAGCTGACCGACGCGCTCAAGCTGCCGCCCTACCTGCTCAACTCCACCTACACCTTGCCCAAGCTGGTGTGGCTGGCCCGCAACCGGCCCGATGTTTTGCGACGTGCGAAAACGCTGCTGTTCCCCAAAGATTACGTGCGCTTTAAGCTAACCGGCGAGATTTGCAGCGATGCCAGCGAAGCACGCGGCGCAGCGCTGGTGGATTTGGAAACGCAGCAGTGGACGCCAGAGCGCTTGCGATTTGCGAATTTAGATGAAAGCCTGCTGCCGCCGCTGCGAGATGCAGGCGAGGTGATCGGCACGCTGTTGCCCGCTGTTGCCGAGCAACTGGGCTTGCCCCAAAATGCGCAAGTGATTACCGGCCTGGGTGATGTGGCTGCCATTCTCGGAGGTGCGCCCGTTGAGCCTGCCCGCGTGATGGCCGCCGTCGGCACCTCGACCATGTTGTACGCCATCCTGCCCGCTGCCTTGCGCGATGTGCGTGATGACGGCGATGGCATTTACCCCTACGACCTGTGCGGCTTTCGGTTGATGGGCGGCGTGTCATCGCTCACCGGCGGCGCGTTGGATTGGGCCTGGCGCGCATTTGGCGCTGCCAGCGGTTTGAACTTCACAGAAGCCATGTCCGTCGTG
The DNA here is from genome assembly GCA_043748055.1 of Roseobacter sp. GTDB lineage: Bacteria > Chloroflexota > Anaerolineae > J036 > Brachytrichaceae > JANMVQ01. The sequence continues at coordinate 566 of JAYTNY010000695.1, read as the reverse complement.
AGCGCCATCGAACCCGGCGCCAACGGGCTGGTGTGTGTGCCGTACTTAACCGGCGAGCGCAGCCCGTTTTGGCGGGATGATTTGCGTGGCATGTTTGTGGGCTTAACCCTGGGCCACACCTGGGCGCACATGCTGCGGGCTGTTGTGGAGGGGGTGGCCTTTAGCCAACGCCTGATGCTGGATCGTTTTGCGCGCCTAGGCTTGCCCTCGCCGCAGGTGGCATTGTCTGGCGGCGCAGCGCGGCACGCCATTTGGCCGCGCATCTTTGCCAACACGTCTCAGCGAACGATGGCGGTATACAAGGCCAGCAGCGCCGCCAGCAACGTGGTGTTTGCGTTGTGCGCCAAAGCCCTGGAGCCACATCTGCCTTTTGCCCAGGCCATGAACCGCGCCTTTGCTGCACCGCGCTTAACCGAGCCAAACGCCGCGTTGGCCGAGCGCTACGATGCGAACTACGCGACTTACAAGCGGTTTGTGGATTGTGCCTTACGTTGAAACACCACCACCTGCCAAACCCACGAAGCGCGATAAAACTGACGCACAAAACCGTTTGCGGTCACGATGGC
>JAYTNY010000694.1:0-2368 GCA_043748055.1 Roseobacter sp. | reverse complement strand
GATGAGCCAATGATGGCCGTGCATTCGCCTAGCTCAATCGTCAGCTCCAGCCCTTGCAAAGCAAACACTTCAATGTCGGCCACCTTGTAAATTTTGACGAGGTTCTCACAGAGAATGAAGCTCATAAGCGAAAGACGTAATTTAGTAATTAGTAATTGCATGGTTACTAATTACCAATTACTCTACTTACCAGTCTCCAATAAACCGCGCCACGCCGCCACCGTCTTGCGGCCCCAGGTCACGCGTTGGTCAGGGGACATGGCATACACCGTTTGCAGCAGGCGGGTGCGGGTGATGGGGGTCATCTTTTCCAACGGCTCGTGGGCGTCGCGCACTTCGGGGTGGTCGTTGGCCCATTCGGCGTGGCGGCGTTCCATCTCGGTGGTTAGCTCGCCGATGCGCCGCGAGAGCAGGCCGATGAAGTTCATCTCTAGCGTAAAGAAGGCCACGATGGGCGTTCGTAGCTCACCCGCCATGACCGCATCGGGGGCAAGGTGGCACAGCTTTTCTACAATGGCCTGGCTTTGATGATTCGGTTGGTGGCGAAAGAGCTTCAGTTTGAGCGAGCCGACCTCGACCGAGAGGCGGCTAATAATCGGTACATCGCGCAAGGCATCCTGGTTCTCGTCGTCGGTGACGACCAGCACGTTGGTCTTGGGCAATTTCCGAAAGAACGCGAGGTCTTCGGGCAAGATCAACTCAATCGCCTTGATAAAGTTCGCCCGAAAGTTCTCTTTGTTGCGATCCAGATGGGCCATGTACTGGTCCAATCTCAGCCCCTGTTCAAATTCCTCTGCACTAATCATTGTGGTGGCACCGTGGTTTTCGCTGAAGTAGTAGTCGCTGGAGCAGAGAGATGAGCGTTGAGCGTAGAACGTTGAATCGCATAGCCATGCGTTGCACAGATGTGATTCATGTTGAGTTGATATGCTTTGCTGCTTTTGCGGCCTATGTTTGCGGTCTGATAAGAATGCGCGGAGTATAGCCGATAGGAATTTAATGACATTGTTTAAGAGGATTGCGACGACTATTTTGTATATGTCACGCGGCGAGCGTTCTCGTGTCCACAAACCAGGTTTCTTAAAGAAACCTGGTTTGTGGACACGGGTTTGCTGCACAGTGATGACGTTCATGTTGGTTTTAGCCGCCTGCGATTCATCGCCCGCGCCAGATGCCAGCACCCCCACACCCGCCATCAACCCAAACGACCCAACGCCTGCCGGTGCTGAGGTGGCAACCGATGTGCCACCCACCGCAACCCCCGCCCCCACCCCTTTCTCGCAGCGCTACACACAAGGCGTTGCACCTACGCCAGATGCACCCAAGCCGATTCGGGAGCGTGGCGTTTTTACCAGCACCTACACCATTCAGCGCGGCGATACGCTGGGCGCCATTGCCTTGAGCTTTAACGTGAGTGAGGACGATTTGCGGCGCGTGAATCAATTGACCGTGCGCCAGGCCAACCAATTGCGTGCAGGTGCTACGCTGCTCATGCCGCAACCGGTGGAGCTGCACACGCCGTCGCTCAAACTGATTCCCGATAGCGAACTGGTGAACGGCCCAACCGCGATTGATTTTGTGATGGCGGGCTATGTGAACATGCAGCGCGGCTATTTGGCGAACTACACCGAACTGATTGACGGTGTGCGGCTGAGCGGGCCACAAGTGATTCAGAGGGTGTCCGAGCAGTTCAGCGTACACCCGCGTTTGCTGTTGGCGCTGCTGGAATACAGCGGCGGTTGGGTGACAAACCCCAACCCGGCGGGCGACCAATTGCTTTACCCATTGGGCTGGAAGCGCACCAACTTAAACAGCTTGTATGTGCAATTGAACTGGGCTGCCGTGCGCCTCAACGAAGGCTATTACGGCTGGCGCTTAGACAACCGCTACATCACGCGCTTAGACGACAACGTGTATGTGTTTATGGGCAACGGCATTAACGCGGGCACAGCGGGGTTGCAGAATTACTTGGGCGCCATCAGCACCAGCGCCTTTTTTACAGACACGATGGGCGACAACGGCTTTATGCAAACCTACCGAAAATTATTTGGGGATGCCTGGCAATACGACATTGGCCCGCTGGTGCCAGAAGGCGTGCAACAACCAGCGTTGCAACTGCCCTGGGCTAAGGGCGAGACGTGGTATTTCACCGGCGGCCCTCACTATGCCTGGGCGCGCGGCACGCCATGGGGCGCGCTGGATTTTGCGCCGTTTAGCACGTTGGGCTGCACGCCGCTGCAAGACTGGGTGACGGCGATGGCCGAGGGCCGCGTGGTGCGCAGCGTAAGCGGCGAGGTGGTGCAATCGTTGGATTCGCGGCAGGACGAACGGGCCGGTTGGAGCGTGCTGTATATGCACGTGGGCGCAG
>JAYTNY010000693.1:0-2166 GCA_043748055.1 Roseobacter sp. | reverse complement strand
GGAGGTGTAATCATGAACGCATTTGGACACTCTGTTTCGCGGCGGCGGTTTATTCGGTTGGCAACGGTAGGTGGCGGTGTGTTGGCAAGTGGCTTGTTGGCCGCATGCAGCAACACGCCCACTGGCGATGGCTCACCCAGCATCAAGATTTTGTATCCGGTGCAGGGCGCGCATGTTGATGGGACGCGCGTCAGCATTCAGGCCGAGGTGAAGAATTGGCAGTTGGTGAAAGCAAATCAGCCAGCGCAACCCAGCCAGGGCCACCTGCATTTGTTCATCGATGTGCCCGCGAGTTCAGTGGCCGTTGGGCAAGTGATCCCCACCGACAAGCCGCAGCAATATGTGCATATGGGCGCGCCACCGTTTGGCAGCCGCACCATCGAGCTTGCGCCGGGTGTGCATACTGTCACCGTCGTCATGGGCGATTCGCTGCATGGCATGCTGGACAACCCCGCGCCTGCCAGCGTAACGTTTGTGGTGGGATAGTATGAACACCCACCCTTTTTATTTGGCAGGCGAATGGCGCGATAGCAGCGACACGCTGAGCGTGAAGAACAAATTTGACGGCACGGAGTTTGGCCGCGTGGCGCGTGCCTCGCGCCACGATGTGCTGGAAGCCATTACAAAGGCTACAGCCGCGTTCGAGCAAGTGAAGCGCCTGCCCGCCTACAAACGCAGCGAGCTACTGGTCAAAATCTCGAACGCCATCAAAACCCGCAGCGAGGAACTAAGCCAACTGCTGGCAAAAGAAGCGGGCAAGCCCATTCGCACCGCACGCCAGGAAATTGAGCGCACGATCTCGACGTATTTGATTGGCAGCGAAGAAGCCAAGCGCATTCACGGCGATGTGCTGCCGATGGACATTAACCCGGTCGGTGAGAACCGCGTCGGCATCATTCGGCGCTTCCCCATCGGGCCGATTGGGGCGATCACGCCATTCAACTTTCCGTTTAACCTGGTGGCGCACAAGGTCTCGCCCGCTATTGCGGCAGGCTGTCCCATCATCGTGCGGCCTGCGTCATCCACGCCGCTGTGTGCGCTGATGTTGGCCGAGATGGTGCATGAGGCCATGCTGGCGTTGAAGTACCCCGCAGGTGCGTTTAGTGTGTTGCCCTCGAGTACCGATGCCGCCGAGCCTTTAATCAGCGACGAGCGCATTAAGCTGCTGACTTTTACCGGCAGCCCAGCGGTGGGTTGGCCGCTGAAGAACAAAGTGGGCCGCAAGCGCATTACGCTAGAGTTAGGCGGCAACGCAGGCGTCATTGTGCATAGCGATGCCGATTTGGATTTTGCAGCGGCGCGCGTAGCGGTGGGCGCGTTTGGCTATGCCGGGCAAAGCTGCATCAGCGTGCAGCGCGTGTTTGTGCAGCGCAGCGTGTTTGATGCGTTTAGCCACAAGCTGATGTCCAAAGTGAGCGCGTTGGTTGTGGGTGACCCACTAGACGAGCGCACCGATGTGGGCCCGATGATTGACGAAGGCAGCGCAAAGGAAATTGAAAGCTGGGTGCAAGAGGCGGTGGCGGGCGGCGCAAAACTCTTGGCGGGCGGCACTCGCAAAGGCAATTTGCTTATGCCCACTGTGCTAACGGCCGTAACCCATGACATGAAGGTGTGCGCACAAGAAGTGTTTGCCCCGCTGATGACGCTGGTGCCCTACGAGGACTTTAACGCGGCGGTGAGCGAGGTGGATGACAGCGACTTTGGCTTGCAATGCGGCATCTTCACCCGCGACATCAAAAACATTTGGCACGCCTACGAACACATCGAAGTCGGCGGCGTCATCATCAACGATATTTCTTCATACCGCATAGACCACATGCCCTACGGCGGGGCCAAGCAAAGCGGCTTTGGCCGCGAAGGCGTAAAGTTTGCGATGGAAGAAATGACCGAGCCGAAGTTGTTGGTGATGAATATGGCGTAAGAGGTGAATGGGGATTGGGGATTGGGGATTGGTGATTGAGTATCCAAATCACCAATCCCTAATCCCCATTCACTTCTCATTGTCGGCTCCAAAATGCCATCAACCCATCGGCAATGTGAATGGGTTTGGCGTGGTACGACTGCGTTGGAATCACCAGGACTTTGGCTTGCTCTTTCTCCAGCACGGGCAGCACAATGGCGTTGCTATCGGGCGACCAGATGCGGTGGCTGAGGGCGTACTGGTCG
>JAYTNY010000692.1:0-6538 GCA_043748055.1 Roseobacter sp. | reverse complement strand
CACCGCCTTCTACATTCGTAACTGGTTCGATGCGTTTAACAGCGGCCTCATCTTCACCGCCCTCTATGTCTATTACGCCCGCACACTGGCGCTGACCCCGCTGCAACTCTCGCTGATGGGCGCGCTGCACATGCTGACCCATGTGCTGCTCGAAGTGCCGACCGGCATTGTGGCCGATGTGGTTAGCCGCAAAGCATCGGTCTTGTTTGGCAGCGCGCTCATCGGTATTTGCTTTGTGTTGACAGGTGCAATTCCAGTGTATGCGGCTGTGCTAATCGCCTCGCTCATCGAAGCGGTTGGCGACACGTTTGTGAGCGGCGCATTAGATGCCTGGCTAACCGATGAAGTGGGTGCCGACAAAGTGGGCGCAATTATTTTGCGCAGCGAGCAGTTGGGCGCACCGATGCATTGGGCGGGCGTGGCCACCAGCGTGTTGCTGGCGACGCTGTTTAATCATCAAGTGCCCATTGTGTTGGGCGGGGCGCTGTGGCTGGTGGCAACGGCTTTGCTGATTGGGGTGATGCCAGAGACGGGGTTTGTGCGCCGTGTTTCTACGCAGGCTACAGCCTCGTTGCGCAGCAGTGTGCAGCATATGCTGGGCACATTTGGGGATGGCCTTCGCCTGGTGCGTGGGCGGCGCACTTTGTTGATGTTGTTTGTAGCCCAACTGCTTATCGGTGGGTTCGATGCAGGTTTCTTCTTGCTGAATCGGCTTCATCTATTCACAAACTTGACATTGCCCGTGTTGCGCCTGCCGTGGGTCGGCGCGTTAGACGAGAGCGCCTGGATAGCGATCTTTGATGGCACGGATAGCTTGTTATATTTTCTGGGTATTGCATGGCTACGCCGCAAAGTTAATTTGAGCGATGCGCAGAGCGCCTCCAAAGTGTTGTTCATTCTGTTCGCCGGTGTGGGGGTGGGCGCAATCACATTTGCGCTCTCGCCCAGTTTTGCTGTGGCGGCGGTGGCGTTGTGCGTGCTATCCACGCTGCACACGCTCACCGAGCCGTTGTTGCGCACTTGGCTCAACCAACACATCACTGCCGACGAGTCTCATGTGCGGGCAACGGTGCTTTCGATGAGCACACAGGTGAACCGCTTGGGCATGTTGGGCGGCGGCCTGAGCATTGGCGCATTGGGTGACGTGGCCGGGCTGCGCATTGCGTTGGCGGCATCGGCCTTGTTTTTGCTGCCGTTGCTGGCGGTGCTAAGGCGCACCCGTATTTTTACGGGTGGCGCAATGGACGAACGCAATGAACCATTCACCCCACCATGAAGAAACTGCAACCCACCACCGCCTACTATCTGCGCGATGCTGTCTCGGCTTTCAACAGCGGCCTCATCTTCAACAGCTTGTGGGTGTTTTACATCGAAGGCATGAACCTCAGCATGGTGCAGATATCGCTGATGAGTGTAGTCATCATGGTGACGGTGCTGGTGTTCGAGGTGCCCACCGGCATTGTGGCCGATGTAGTGAGCCGCAAGCTGTCGGTCATCATCGGCGGTGTGCTCATTGGGCTGTGCTACACGCTGATCGGGTTGTTCCCGCTGTTTTGGGTCTCGTTGCTGGCTGCGTTCATCGAGGCGATTGGCGACACTTTTGTGAGCGGTGCATTGCAGGCGTGGATTACGGATGAAGTAGGCACAGAGAAAGTGGGCAAAGTATTTCTGCGCAGTTTGCAAATTAGCACGGTGGCGCATTGGTTGGGCATTTTGATGGGGATCTTCTTAGCGGCGGGGTTTGGCTATTTGTTGCCAGTGTTGCTGGGTGGGCTGTCGTGGTTTGTCCTCAGCCTTGTGCTGATTCTGTGGATGCCGGAGACAAAATTCGTGCATCGCAACGTAGAGACGAGCCGCAGCGCGTCTCTGCGGAAATCAATTCGTAATGCGTTGGAGACATTTGCAAACGGCCTGCTTTTGGTGCGTGGTTCGCGGCTGTTGCTCTTGCTGTTTGTGGCTCAGGCTTTTATCAGTACTTTCTTTGATAGCTTCTACAAGCTATCGCGCGCTCATTTTTTGCGTGGCTTGTCGCTGCCTGCCATTACGGTGCCACTCGTAGGCGTATTAAAAGACAACGCGTGGTTCGGATTATTCGAGGCGCTACAAGGCATGTTCGGTCTGGCTGGGGCCGAGGTCACTCGGCGCTCCATCAATTTGAACAACCAACGCGCCGTTGCTCGAGCGCTGGTAAGTTTTTATACAGTGGTGTTCATCGGGGTTATTGCGTTTGCGGTCACCGGCCAGCTTCTTGTCGCAATTGCGGCATGGCTGGTGGTTACGGTGCTCAATCAGTTGGCCGAGCCGATCATTAGTACCTGGCTCAATCAAAATATTTCGTCCGAGGTGCGGGCAACCGTGCTTTCGATGAATAGCCAGGTAGGCATGGCTGGTTCGCTGGTGGGTGGCCCAGCCATTGGTGCCGTTGCCGATCGGGCTGGCCTTCGGGCGGGCCTGATTCTTACAGCGTTACTGCTGGGGCCAGTGATCGCGTTATACCGAAGAGGCTATACACAAAATGCCCGACAACATTAAGTTCATCCCCGGTCTGCAACTCAGCCGCCTCTTTTATCGGGATGCCGTCCAACCTATTCTGTCGCGGCATTGGCTTGGGCTGCGCTACAGCGCGGGCTTACTCGGCCCAGGCTCGGATGTGCAAGGCTTCGACACGGCGCAATCCATGGATCACGACTGGGGGCCTCGGCTGTGGCTGTTGTTGCCAGATGAGGACTTCGACGCGCTTTCTGCACAGATAGACGAAGCGTTGCGTGCCGAGTTGCCCTTGCAAGTTCAAGGCTTCTCTACACACTTCGCAGGTCATGCGGATGGCACGCGCTGGATGCAACCCATCAGCGTCGGCCCGGTCAATCACGGTGTAAAGCGATTGCCCTATCGCAAAACGCTTTCAGGATGGTTGCATGGTGATCCCGATCAACCTTTGCGAGTCATCGATTGGCTCACCCTCCCCGAACAAATCTTGCTGGAGGTGACTAGCGGCGAGGTCTTTCACGATGACCTCGGCTTAAGCAACTTGCGCGAACGCCTGCGTTACTACCCGCACGAGGTGTGGCTGTATGTGCTGGCTGCGCAATGGTCGCGCATTGGGCAAGAGGAGGCGTTTGTGGGGCGGTGTGCACAAGTGAGCGATGAACTTGGCTCGCGGATCGTTGCCGCACGCTTGGTGCGAGACCTGATGAAGCTGAGCTTTGTGTTGGCGCGCCAATATGCGCCCTACACCAAATGGTTCGGCGCGGCGTTTGCGCGGCTAGAGATCGCTGTACGGCTACAACCCATCTTGCTGGATGTGTTGGGCGCGGTGGATTGGCCCACCCGCGAACGGCACTTGTGCGCAGCCTATGAGATGCTTGCCCGCGTGCACAACACACTGAACATCACCGAAGTTGGGCCAACCCAAGTAACGCGCTACTATGAGCGCCCGTTCTGGGTCATCGGAGGCGGGCGGTTTGCGGAACTGACGTGCGCCGCCATCCGTGACCCTGCCGTGTTAGCGCTGCCGCCAAATATGGGGGCGATTGATCAGTTTGTAGACTCAACAGATGTGCTATCCAACCCCGGAATGTTTAATCGCCTAAAAACGGTCTTCGAAAAATGAGAGAGATTCCAAATTTAGAAACCCAACGCTTGCTAATTCGTCCTTTTGAAATGGACGACCTACACGCCATTCACGCCGTGCTAGACCGTTCGTTTGGCGATGGCAGCCACGCCAACGACCCGATCGCCATCGAGCAGCGCCGCGCCTGGTTGCAGTGGGCAGCCATCAACCCGCATGAGCTTGCCAACCTAAGCCAGCCGCCGTATGGCGACCGCGCCATCGTGCTAAAGGCCACGGGTGAACTGATTGGCGGGGTGGGGCTGGTGCCGTGTTTGGATTCGTTCGAGCAATTGCCCAGCTTCGGCGGCAGACCCAATGCGCCGCGCACAGCAGAGATAGGGCTGTTCTGGGCGGTTGATCCTGCCCATCAAGGCAAAGGCTATGCCACCGAGGCGGCGCGGGCGCTGATTGACTTTGTGTTCCGCGAAGAAAAGCTAAAGCGCATTGTGGCGACGACGGAATACAACAACTTCGCCTCGCAGGCGGTGATGACCAAGCTGGGTATGCGCCTGGAGCGCAACCCCTACCCAGAGCCACCCTGGCTGCAGGTGGTGGGCATTCTGGAAAATGCCCCAACGTAATCTTTAACACGAAGAAGCGAAGGTGTTTATCCTTCTTCGTGTTAAATCTTAGTGTCGTGCTAAAATTATGGCACGTGCTGCAAAATCAGCACGTCAAACTATGAGCATGACAAACTCCCCTACAAACCCGCGCCGCATCAGCGGCATGCCCGCGTTTATTGTGGTGTGGATTGGGCAACTGGTGTCCATCCTCGCTACGCAGATGACGCATTTTGCGACAACGATTTGGGCTTTTGAAAAGACCGGCAGCGTGACAGCATTGGCATTGGTGCAGGTGTGCGGCATTGCCCCATTCTTAATTATTTCGCCCATTGCCGGGGCCATGATTGACCGCTATAACCGCAAGCTGATGATGGCGCTGAGCGATTTGGGCGCGGGGCTGGCGACGGTGGGGTTGCTAGCGTTGCAGGCTGCGGGTGTGTTGGAGGTGTGGCATTTGTATGTGGCGGCTGCTGTCGGTGGTTTGTTTGGCGCGTTCCAGTGGCCGGCCTATTCGGCCAGCATCAGTTTGATGGTGCCCAAAGAACAACTGGGCCGCGCCAACGGCTTGATGTCGCTGATGGAGAATGGCCCCGGTGTGCTGGCCCCGCTGCTGGCGGGCGCGTTATTGCCCTTCGTCAAATTCACGGGCATCTTATTATTCGATTGCGTCACGTTCATCATCGCCATTGCCGCGCTGGCGATGGTGTTTGTGCCGCAGCCGCCGCGAACCGAGGCAGGTGCGAAAGGGCAGGGCAATTTGCTGAAAGAATCGGCTTATGGCTTTCGCTATATTTTTGCGCGGCCCAGTTTGCTTGGGCTGCAACTGGTGTTCTTTTGTGGCAATTTTTTTGGCGGCATCTTTTGGGCGCTGCAAGCCCCCATGATTCTTTCTCGCACAGGCAACAGCGAGTGGCAATTCGGCGCAGTGCAAACGGCGGGCGCCATCGGCGGCATTGTGGGTGGCGTATTGCTAAGCGCCTGGGGCGGCTTTAAGCGCCGTGTGCATGGCGTGTTGCTGGGACATATTGCAATGGGCTTGTTTGGTAACGTGTTGCTGGCGTTGGGGCTGGGCTTGCCGGTGTGGGTGGCCGCATCGTTTGTGGGCGCGCTGGTCAGTCCGTTGATTAATGGCTCCAACCAGGCCATTTGGCAGAGCAAGGTGGCACCGGATGTGCAAGGCCGGGTGTTCTCGGCGCGGCGCTTAATTGCGTGGGTGGCTGGGCCGATCACGCCGTTGATCGCCGGTGTGTTGGCGGATCGTGCGTTGGAACCCGCCATGCAACCCCAATCAACTTTGGCGCGCATTTTTGGCCCCGCTTTTGGCACTGGCCCCGGCGCGGGCATGGCGATGTTGATGGCGCTGTGCGGAGTGATGGTGACCGTGATTGGCGCGGCGGGCTATTTGTTTAAGCCCGTGCGCGATGCCGAAGATATTTTGCCTGACCATGATGCAGCCTGAAAACTGTAATGCTGTGATGCCGTGATACTTTCTGGCAGCATCACAGCAATAATCTTCACAATGACCAAACGAAAACGAGAACCCGAACTGTTGCCTGCCAATGTGCCGGTTGAAATGCCCAACCTGCCACAGACGTTGATGATTACAACCGAAGCGCAGTTTAAGGCGATGGGCGACCCGGTGCGCAACCGCATTCTGGGCATCATCCAGCAGCAACCCGCCACGGCCAAGCAAATTGCCGATCGGCTGAAGGCCACGCCGGGGGCGATTGGGCACCACATGAAAGTTTTGGAGCAGGCTGGGCTGGCGAGGGTGGTGGCGCGTCGGGTGACGCGCGGCATCATCGCCAAGTACTACACCCGCACGGCGCGCCTCTTTAATTACAAAATGCCCAACGAGGTGCGTGGCCCCATGCACCCTGCGATTGATATTGTGACGACTGTGCGCGATGAGTTGGCCCTGGCTGTGGATGAAGGCATGGACGATGCCGAGGACAGCTTCTGCCAGGTGGGCTTCCCGCGTGTGCGGCTTTCGAAGGCGCAGATAGAAAAGTATGCGGGGCGCATCGAAGCGATTATGGGAGATTTGCTTAAAGAGAAGCCCGACCCGAACGGCAGCGTGATGGGCTTTGGCTTTGTGTTCTTCACCCAGCCCGGCTATGTGCAATCGCTCAAACCGTCGCCAACAGAAGCCCCATCCACAAAACCAGCCAAACGTACGCGTAAGAAGAAATAGAAACAAGAAATGGAGGCCGAGGCTTTAGCCGGTTACAAACTCTGTTGTTGCGTTGTGCAGCAGTTGAATTACTAACTCACGTTACGCAGCCAAAGGGACCGGCTGAAACGAACGCAAAGCCTGGAAGGCTGACTGAACAGCATGAAGATACAAACGGGATTTCAAGGCAAA
>JAYTNY010000691.1:0-2524 GCA_043748055.1 Roseobacter sp. | reverse complement strand
CAGCCCAGCAACACCAAACTGCGCGACCGCGCCCAACGCATTGTGCAAGATGCAACCGGCGTGACACCGGAAGAAGCCCAATCATTGCTAACAACGTGTGGCGATGTCAAAACAGCGATTGTGGTGGCCTTAACCGGTTGCACCCCCCATGAAGCCCACGAGCGGCTGAAGCGCGCAGATGGGCGGGTTGCCGACGCTTTGAAAAGCTAAGCCACCCCTTTTTATGGCATACAATCGCGTCGTCTCTTATGGGAAACGCGTTTCGAGTTGTCGTAAAAACCTTCAAGGACATCTGGGGCGAGATGTTTTTACTCGTGCTGATGAACCTGCTGACGTTGGTGTGTATGGCACCTTCGTTTGCCTTGTGCGTTCTTGCCGTTAATGCGCTGTTCGAGCCAGGACTTTTAACATTGGTGTTGTTTGTGGCCGTATTTGCCACCGTTTGGCCTTTTGGATCGGTTGCGATGTTGGCGTTGCATCATGTTGCCAACAGAGTAGCGAATGATTACGCCATTTCCTGGGACATTTATTGGGCTGCTTTTAGGACGCACTTCAAAAAAGCCTGGCTTTTTAATGTTTTTGCGCACTTTGTAACAATAGCTATTCCCATTAACGCCGTCTGGTATCCCCAAATGTTTGGCAGCCAAACCTGGGTGTCTTGGGTGCAGGGTGCGTGGCTGGCATTGGGGCTGTTCTGGGTTGCCATCTCGTTTTATGTGATGGCGTTCTATGCTGAGCAAGAGAGCAAGCGCTGGCGCACGGCGCTGCGCAACTCGGCGCTTATTGCTGCGGCCAATCCTATTTTTACACTTACGTTGCTCATCGTGGTCGGTTTGCTCATGGGCCTCAGCTTGTTGCTCACACCTGTGTTTATTCTGCTGGGTCTGGCAGTGTGGACGATGTTCGGAAGCGAAGCGGTGGTGAACCGGGTGAATGCGTTTCGTAAGCGCATGGAAGCCGATTCGGCCCAAGCTGCTGCGACCGCGCAACGCCCAGAGGGAGCCTGATTAACATGCGACGCACCCCAAACAATTTTGATGGTGGCCGTGATGATGGGAGTAACGGCAGTGGTGGGTTTGACGGTGATGAGTTTGATGATGACCTAAGCCAGATGTTCTTCGATGACGACCTGGGTTTAATTACCCCAGAGATGGCCGAAGACCTGGCCCGCTACATGGCCGACGAGTGGCGCGAACGCGAGGAAGGCAAACCCATCAAACTGGATTTGACGCTGGCGGCGGCGCTGAGCAAGACTCCAGCGAAGTGGCTGGATGCGGCCTGCATAGCGCACCGCATCAGCAAAAAAGGCCAACGCAAAACCAAAGTGACTGCCCTGACCGGCAAGATGACCGACACGCCCACGCTGGTGGAGTTGGTGCGCAATACCCCGGCCCACGCCCGCGCCGCGTTGCGCAAGGTCATCGAAGGCGGTGGCTGGATGAAGCTAAACGCGCTCATCAAAGACTTTGGCGATATGGAAGGCGATGGTTGGTTCTGGGACGAGATTCCGCCCACCAGCAGCCTGGGCGAACTGCGCCAGCGTGCCTTGCTGTTTGTGGGCCGCGCCGTGCTGGGTAAGACGGGCAAGAAGGCCTACAAAGTAGCCGTGGTGCCGCGTGATCTGCGCAATGCCCTGCTGCAGATTTTGAGCGACCCCAACGTAAAGGCCGAAGAGGAAGAGGCCATCGTCAGCCGCTTTGCCTCGCCAGATGAAGTGCTGCGCGAAGCTCTTGAAGAAGTGCGCACCCATTTCTCGCACGTCGAATGGGACACCGCCATCAATGAAAACGACGTGGAAGCGTTTTTGCTGGAGGTGCATTCGCAGGGCTACGACGCGCTAAATGTGTGGCAAAGCCTTGAGGTCGTCCTGGATTTTCTCGATCATCAATCCCACGAGATTGTGTCGCTGGATGACATCGGCAGCTATCACATCAGCGAACTTGTCCATGAGTTTGTGGATAGGCATTACATGCCGCGCTGGTCGCTGAGCCTGCGCCGCGATTTGTTGGAGACGGTGCAGCGCTTCTATAAGCACTTGCACAAGACAGGCCGAGCGAATGATGATTCGCTGATCGAAGTGGATCAGGCCTGCGTACAGATTCGCAAAGGCAAGCGCAAGTTGAATGTCATCAAGCGCCCGCCGCCGCTAGGTGGCGAGTTGATTCTGGCGCGGGCCAACCCCAACACGGGCCGCGAGGAACGCTACACCTTTAATCACCAGCGCATTTTGATGGTGTGGGCCAGCGAGTGCCACCAAGACTGGCGGTATATGCTGCAAGTGTGCAAAACCGTGCCCGACGGCCACCGCAAAGCCGAGCTGGTACACGATTTGATTGCGTTGGAACCCAGCACCCAAGAGCTGCTGATTGCGCGGTCGGACGAAGATGATTTTGCGAACGGCGTGATTTGGTTTTACAAAGAGAATGTGATTGAGTTGAGTTCGTGGTAGTGAGTTAGATTTGTTATATGGAATGCAAAGCGCACAAAGAAATTTCTTTGTGCGCTTTGCATTCCATATAACAAA
>JAYTNY010000690.1:0-5179 GCA_043748055.1 Roseobacter sp. | reverse complement strand
AGCGTTGTGCGGTTGCGGCAACTGCACGCGCTGTCTGGTGGCTTGCCCCACACAAGCCTTTCCGCAGCCGGGGGTGCTGGATGCGCGACGCTGCATCAGCTATCTCACCATCGAGTTGAAGGGCAGTATCCCAATCGACCTGCGCCCGCTAATGGGCAACTGGATTTTTGGGTGCGATATATGCCAGGATGTGTGCCCGTATGTGCGGCGTTACTCTACGCCCACCCAATCCAAATTGGGGCAGGCCTTTTTTCCTGCGGATGGCGACCGGGTCGCTGACCGCGCCGCGCCCAAGTTGGTGGACGTGCTGGGGCTTGACCGGGCCGCGTTTAACGCCCGCTACAGCGGCACGCCCCTGGCGCGCCCCAAACGGCGCGGCCTGTTGCGCAACGCCTGTGTGGCCGCCGCCAATTGGGGTGGGGATGAGGTTGTGCCCGCGCTGCGCAACTTGCTCAACGACGAGGAGCCGTTGGTGCGCGAACACGCCGCGTGGGCTTTAGGGCAATGGCATTGAATTAAGACGAACCTCGGAGGTCGAGCGTTTACGCGGTTAGTAACATCCGCTACAAACTACGGCACTGCACAAATTACTATCCGGCTAAAGCCTCGACTTCCAACGCTTATGTCCACCGACATCACCAACCCCGACACCGCCGCCGACCGCTCTGCCGAACGCGCCTGGACGCTGATTGAACTGCGGCGTTGGAAAGAGGCGCTGGCCGAGGCGCAGCGGGCGCTGGCGCACAACCCGCAGCACTTCAGCGGGCTGTATAACTTATCGGTGGCGCAACGCCGCAGTGGCGATGCGGCTGCGGCAGAGCAAACGGCGCACGCACTCATCGGCTACTTCCCCGGCAGCGCCTCGGCCTTTAATATTCTTAGCCGCGCCCTTAAAGACCAGCGCAAGCATGCCGAGGCCATCGCTGCCTCGCGCGAATCGGTGCGGCTCAGCCCTAACGATGCGGACTTGTGGATCAACTTGGCCGATGTGCTCATCTTGCAAAAACTTTATGCCGAGGGCGTTGAGGCATGTGAGAAAGCCATCAGCTTGAACCCCAACGCGGCGATGGCCCACAACAACCGCGCGGTGGGGCTGGAAGAATTTAACCGCAACGCCGAGGCCGAGGTGGCGTATCGCAAGGCGATGGAGCTGGACCCGCTCAACCCGCTCTTTCATAGCAACCTGGGTTGGCTGATGAACAAGCAGAAAAATTACAAAGCCGCCACACGTTTTTTTTATAGCGCAGTAAAGCTGGAGCCGACCAACAAAGAATTTCAGAAGAATATGGACAAGGCCTTGCGCAAGGCTTTCCCCATCGCGCATTGGCTCACGGTTGCTCATGCGGCGTTGGCTTGTTTGCCGTTTGCGCTGTTGTTTGGGCTGGTGGGGATAGATAACCTAGCAGTGACACTGCCGTTGTTTGTCGTTGCGTTGGTGGGGGTAATTGTGTATAAGGTGTTCTTTGGCACCAAAGTAGAGAGCCAGTTGCAAGAACGCCATCTGCAACGCAAGCTGGCGGAGTTGGTTCGAGAAGAGTTTGTACTGCGCGCCTAACCGGGTCATTCTGAGCATTCTGATGCGAAGAATCCCTGCGTAGATTTATTGGCGCTGAAATTGAGCGCAGGGATGCTTCGTCGAGGACTCCTCAGCATGGCAGCATTACGCCTGTAGAACAAGCTCGGTCAATCCAACCTAAAATCGCCCAGAAACGCGATGATCTTCTGCGAGACCTCATCCGCCATTTCTTCGTGCGGCAGGTGCCCCACTTTGGGCAGCACTTTGAGCTGGGCGTGCGGCAGCAGATGCAGCAACTTCTCGCCATCGCTGGCGGGGAACACCGGGTCGCCATCGCCCCAAATTAATAGCGTGTCATGCGCAATCTGCGCCACATGCTCCGGCACGTTCAAATCGCCTCGGTCTTTGGGTGCTTTGGACATATAGATTTGTGCCAGCAGATTGCCCCACACTTTGAGTGAGCGCTTGTAGCCGTTTACGGCATCGCGGTTCACCCAGCGGCGTTGCTTGCTGATGCCTGCCAACGTGGGGCCGACAAAGACCAACAGCGTGGAATAGAAACCGAGGATGTAGCCAAAGAACGGAATCGTTACGATTTTGGCGATGGGTGGGCGGGCGGTGGCAAAGGCTTCGGGCGCGATGGCAACCAGCTTGCGCACGCGTTGCGGCGCTTGCAGTGCCACCTGCATCGCCAGCCGCCCGCCATAGGAATGGCCGACCCAATGTGCCGACTTAATTTCCAACGCGTCCAGCACAGCCAGCATGTATTCGGCCTGGTCTTGGGTGGTGTAGGCCAGCGTGGCCGCCCGCGTGGAAGCCCCACAGCCCAGTTGGTCTATGGTGATGACGCGATAACCTGCGCTGAGCAAAGCCTTCACTTGGTTGCGCCAGGTAAACCCCCACGCCGCAAAGCCATGCAACAGCACGACCGTGTCAACATCGTGCGGGCCATCATCGGTGTAGTGAAGGGTGTAGCCGCGCACCAGCACAAAATTCTTGTCGGCCACGCCGTCTTTAGCGGTGGCAAGCTGGTAGGGCCGGTAACGCTCGCGCAGCACGATGAGAAAGAATGGTGCGCATACCAGCGACGCCAGAACGCCAAACAGGATGATGAGCGTGATGGCGTTCATTTGCTTGGGCGAGCCACGAAAGATCGGATGCGTCGTATCCACCTTGCGTCTTGCGTCTTGCGTCGTTTCTTCCACCACGCCAGCCCCATCAACCCAAACACGGGCAACAACACCAATGGCCGGTAGCCCCATTCCAATGCGTAGCGCACCTCGTACCAGTTGATTGGGTAGCGGGCGATAGCACCGGGGGCGAAGGTCTCCATAATGCCGATATCGAGGGCGTAGAGCGAGCGGCTGACGGGTTTGCCAAACACCACCATGTAGTAGCGGGCGCTTTGGGGCATCTTTTCAATTTCTATTTTTGCGCGGGGGAAGTAGGTCATCTGCGTGAAGATATCGAAGTAAGCATAGGTGCTGGTGCTGCGCGCTATTACGGCACCCATGCCCTGGGGAATTTCAAACGGCAGCGGCTCGTTAGGCTGGGGCAGGCCGGGGCCAACCAACGCAATATCCGGACTGAACTCTTTAAGGTCGTCGTGAGCGGGGATATACATCTCGGCCTTGAAGCGTTCGCCGGCGGGGTAATCGAACGCGCTCACATCAATATCGTTTTCGTTGTGTAGCTTGCCCATTACAAACCACATAAACCACGGCTCTGGCACAAGTTGTGGGTTGTCGAAGCCGCCGTAATCGCCTGGCTCCAGAATAGGTTGCTCTGCGTGCGCGGGCGCGGGCCGCATCAACAAAAACAAAGCGAGGCAAAACGGCAGCAACCGCTTGAGGAAATACATGGCGAAATGTTGCGTGTTGCGTCTTTCGTCTTGCGTTGGTTTGTTGTAGGCCAACGCAAGACGAAAGACGCAACACGCTTGAATCTTTTGGGCAAAGGCGATTTGTCTGCTAAATCTCCGCATTCGCCTTCTCGTATCGGCTCAAGAAGTGCACCGCAAACGCATCGAACCGATCTTCCAAAATCGCCTGTCGAATCTCTCGCATCAAGTTTAGCAGGAAGGCTAAATTGTGTAGGCTCATCAAATACAAGCCCAGCATTTCTTGCACATGCAGCAAGTGCCGGATGTAGGACTTGGTGAAAGTTTGGCAGGTGTAGCAGCGGCACTCGCTGTCCAGCGGGGTCTCGTCGTTTTCAAAAATCTTGTTGCGCATGTTGATGCGGCCAGCGTGCGTAAACGCTGCGCCGTGGCGCGCCAGACGCGTGGGCAGTACACAATCGAACATGTCTATGCCGCGCGCCACGCCGCGCACCAAATCGCGCGGGTCGCCCACGCCCATCAAGTAGCGCGGTTTGTCTTGGGGCAACACGTCGTGCATCCATGAAAGTACCTGGTTCATGTCGGCCTTACTTTCGCCCACGGCTAAGCCGCCGATGGCGTAACCGGGCAGATCAAGGCTAGTGATGAAGCGCGCACTCTGCTCACGCAGGTCTCGGAAGATGCCGCCTTGCGCGATGCCGAATAACGCTTGGTCAGTCACATGCGCATCGCGGCAGCGCAGTGCCCAGGCGTGCGTGCGCTGGAGCGAGAGAGCGATGTATTCGCGGTCGGTGGGCGGCGGGCATTCATCAAAGGCCATGATGATGTCTGCGCCGAGGTTCTCTTGCACCTTCATCGCCTTCTCCGGCGTAAAGCGGTGCATGCTGCCATCCAAGTGGCTCTTAAACGTCACGCCGTCGTCATCAATCGTGCGCATCTCGCTGAGCGAAAATACTTGGAAGCCGCCGCTGTCGGTAAGAATCGGCCCAGGCCAACGCATGAAGGTGTGTAGGCCGCCGCGCCGGGCAATAAGCTCATCGCCGGGGCGTAAATACAGGTGATATGTATTTGAGAGGATCGTGGTCGCGCCGAGGTCGCGCAAATCTCGCGGCGGCACGCCCTTTACGGTGGCCTGTGTGCCAACAGGCATAAAGGCTGGTGTGAGCATGCTGCCGTGCGGCGTGCGCAGAATGCCCGCACGGGCGCGGCCCTGGGAATCGGTGTGGCGGAGTTCGAAGGAGATCATGAATTACCAGTTCAAATTCAAGTTGATGAATACTCCAATCACCAACGCCATCAAAAACGGCAG
Source organism: Roseobacter sp. (assembly GCA_043748055.1). Lineage (GTDB taxonomy): Bacteria > Chloroflexota > Anaerolineae > J036 > Brachytrichaceae > JANMVQ01. The sequence continues at coordinate 514 of JAYTNY010000690.1, read as the reverse complement.
CAGCAACAAATAAAACACAATGCGTTTGCGGAATACGCCGGAGAACATGAGCAGGCTCTTGATGTCGATCATGGGACCAAAGACCAGAAAGGCGATGATGGCCCCGGCGCTAAATGTATTGAGAAATGACAACGCCAGAAAGGCATCCACCGTGCTGCACACGCTGAGGACAAAGGCCAGCAGTTGCAACGCCAGCACACTGCTCACCGGGTTGCGGCCAATGCTGACCAATGCGCTCTGCGGCACAAACGTTTGCAGCGCTGTGGCAATGAGGCCACCGATGACGAGATAGCGCCCCATGTCGAAGAAGTCATCGGCGGCGATGCCGAAGGCGCGCTGAAGGCGCGGCGGTTTCGTAGCCGAGACGAGCGACGAGGGGCGAGGGGCGAGTGAATCAGCATTCGTCGCTCGCCCCTCGTCATTCGCACCTCCCATCACCGGTGCCAACGACCTGGGCAACATGACCTGCACAAAGCTGGGCTGCACGCTAAACACCAGGCCGGTGCCAAACGCC
>JAYTNY010000689.1:0-6302 GCA_043748055.1 Roseobacter sp. | reverse complement strand
AGGCGCGTCAAAATCGTCTCCACATCCTCGCCGACATAACCCGCTTCGGTCAGCGCGGTGGCGTCGGCGATGCAGAAGGGCACATCCAGCAAACGGGCCAACGTTTGGGCTAGCAGTGTCTTGCCGCTGCCGGTGGGGCCAATGAGCAACACGTTGCTTTTGCTTAGCTCTACATCCGTTAGCCGGTGTTTGTTCTCGATGCGTTTGTAGTGGTTGTAAACCGCCACCGAGAGCACGCGCTTGGCGGCTTCCTGGCCCACCACATACTCATCCAAATGTTTGTAGATGGCGCGCGGCGGCATGAGCTTGGCGGTGTTGTGCAGACTGCGCGGCTGGTTGGCCAAGCGTTTTTCGCCTTCAATAATGTCGGCGCAGGTCTTCACGCACTCATCGCAAATAAAGAAGTTGCGCGGGCCGGTGATCAGCCGGTTGACCTGCATCTCGCTCTTGCCGCAGAACGAGCAGGTGTTGGGCTGCCGGTTGGTTTGCGGGCCTACGGTTCGTGGCATAAGCGAGATGGTATCACCACAAATCAATCCACTTTAGTTCGCTGTTCTGCCTCTACTTAATGATGAATTATTGATGGGTTTTCATGCTGTAGGTCTATGAAAACCAAAATACGTTTGCGATCCCTCTCGGTGTTCGTATTTCTGCTGTTACTTCCCTCGTTCACAGGCTTACCCCCGAGCGCGTGGGCGCAGGCCACCAACCCGCCCGCGTTTTGCGCCAGCCCCACGGTGCAACTGATTGACACTGCGGACACCAAACTCTCGGTGGAACAAGCCGCTGCAACCGAGGCCAGCCCGCAAGGCTGCGGCCTCAGCGGCAAGTTGCGCGTCATTGTGCGTGGCAACAACGTGGGCGAGATTGCGTTTGCGGGCAAGGTGAACGCCAGCAACGAGGTGACCGCCGACAGCATCGCCAACTTCGAGCTGCCGCTGGCCGGGCTGACGCTGGCGATGAACGAGTTGATTCTGGAGCAGGAGAACAACGATTACCGAATCACCGCCAAGCAGCCGCGCATTCAGATTCCGGCGGAGTGGGGTGGGTTGGGTGGCGGCATCCCCTCGGCTCAAATCTCCAAAGAAGGGCTGAAGTTCTCGGCCCAATTCGAGATGCCGGATATTAAGGCGGGTGGGTTTCTGCTCAAGCTGAAGGGCGGTGTCACGCCCGTGGCGGGCGGTTACGAGATCGCCGCGTCTGGCGAATTGGGCATCCCCAACTTGGCGGGTGCGGGCTGTTCCATCAACGCTGGGGTGGTGTTGTATGCGGGCACGGATGGCACGCGCAACATCGCCATTCACGAGATAGACCCTGCTGCGCTGCCGCCATCCAGCCACGCCCCCATGCAGGCGGCCTTGCGGTTGCCGGGTGAGCTAGAGGCCGTGCAGGCGTTGAAGCTGCGCGAGATCACGGCGGGCTTGAACTGCCAGGCGGGCATCCCCATCGGCACCACCGGCGTGGTGTTGATTAAGCTGCAAGGGACGATTTCGCTGCGCCCCAATGACCAGTTTGTGCAGGTTACGTTGGGCCTCGCTAGCCGTGTTAAGTTGGGCGATGTGCCGGTGGTGAGCGGCGAAGGCAGCGCCAAGATCACGACCGCCCCAGGCTTCGGCCTAGACCTGAGCGCGGCGATCAGCGTGTTGAGCTATCAGGCGGCCTCGGCGGAGGTCAGCATTAGCGAAGCGCAGGGCTTTAGAACCAAGATTGAACTTAGCCCGCCGCTGTTCTACGCCAGCCTGGAGATTAAGGCCTGGGCGAAGGATGGCGCGTTCTTCTTCACCGGGTCGGGTCGGGCGCGCGTGCAGGTGTGCGCCGGGTGCGTCTGGAAGAAATGGTTTATCAAGATGCCGCCGTTCGAGATTCGCTCGCCGGATGTGGGCGCGGACTTTGGCGCTTTCCAAGATGGCAGTTGGGGCATCAAGGGCTTTATCAGCGTCGCCACATGGCAGATCGGCGCGTTTATCAACAACAAGGGCGAGATTAAATTTGGCGATGTGAGCGACAAGGTGCTGGCGACGCCGAGCTTAATTGCGCACATTCGCAAGGCGCAGCAAGCCGCCGAGCGCATGGGCATTAAAGCCGCCGAACGCCCCTTCCCCGAATACACCTTTGCGGCGGATGGCAGTCTGTTGGTGGGCGCGCAGTTGCCGCTGCCGTACGGTTCTAGTGAACCATCGGCGCGGTTGCAACCCGGCGACGCCATCAGCCCGACCAACGTGATTACGCAGGCCGACACGATTTTTAGCATGGCTGCGGCTGGGCCATTGGCGATGAGCCTGATTGCGCCGGACAATACCGAGATTACGGCGGCGAATGCGGGCACACTGCTCACTCACAAAGTAACCTACAGCGAGAGCATGACGACGGACACAGACACGGGCCTGCTCATCACCAACCGCAACTATTTTGTGGATCAGGCTGCGCCGGGCAATTGGCAAGTCAAGATCACGGGCGACACGGCGACGATTAGTTACACCGTGGCAGTGCTAAACCCGCCCGCGCCGCCGCTGCTGAGCGATCTGAGCATTGATGCCAGCAACAAGGCCCAATCCAGAGTGACGTGGCGCGTGCGCTCGGACACGCTGCCGACCACGATCACTGTGTTTGCGAATAACGGGCCGATCACCCAAACCATGACTTACACCGATGGGACGGGCAACCGCACAACAGCGGTGGTGCCGCTGTTCCAGGGGCAGGCCATGGTTACCGAGGTGCTGGATAGCTTGGCCGAGGTGAACGGGCAACTGGTAACGAAGACGATTGACCTCTCGAAGTTGGAGAGCGGCGCATACAACATTTGGGTGCGCTTGGAGAACCCGCTGAACCCACCCGTGCAGGGCTATGCGGCGGCGGCGCCTGCTTTTGGCGCGCAAGCGCAGGGGGGCAAGCCGCGCTACGCCCGCGAGGTTCGCGTGGCTGCCGATGGCTACGATCCATTGGCCCAACTGGCCGATGCTGGGGCGATTGGGATTGACAACTCGGCCACGCTGACCGCGAGTTGGACGACGCCGATCAGCGTGACGCAGGACGGTGACGCGCTGCGCGTGACTTGGAAGCCGCACCCCAGCCCCGATGTGGATGCCTACGTGCTGTATGTGGGCAACAACCCCACCACGCCGACCCAGGTGATTGACCTGGACGATGTGATCTACCAGCCGTATGACGCGGATGGCGACTTGATCGGCGAACCGATTGGGCAGGCCTCGTTGGACACGATTGAGCCGGGGCAGACCTACTACATTTGGCTGGGCGCGCAGGATGACCAGGGCGGGCGCATCTCGCGCTCGAATACGGCCACCGCCTCGGTGCCGACAGGCGACTTTACGCTGAGCGCCAACGCCTCGCAGGTGGCGGTGGATGTGATTGACGAGAATGGCAATGACATCACACCGACGGTGACGGTGACTTTGCAGATTGATCCCTCGGCCGATCTGTTCTACCCGGTGGATGTGTATGCCAACTTGAAGCAAGCGCCCGCGGGCATTGATGCCGATGTGAACGACGACGCGCCGGCGCTGGCGATGCTGGCCCCATCGGCTGCTAGAACAGTGCAGGTGGCCTTTCGGGTTGAGCCGAGCGTGGAAGATGGCGTTTACATCATTCCGGTGGTGGCCTACAGCGGGGCGGTGGTGAAGACGCGGAACGTGAAGATTATTGTGGGCGAGCCAGACTATGCGGTGTTCCTGCCGATTGTGAGGCGATAAAGAGCAAGGGATTTTTCACCACGAAGAACACGAAGAAGGCACAAAGGACACAAAGAATCTAAAAATCAGCAATCCCCTTCGAAGTCTTTGTGTTTCTTTGTGATCTTTGTGGTGAAAACCTCAGGTAATCAGGTTTGGCTACTCAAAAAGTCAGTGAAGTCCACATCCCCCGGCGAAGCGCCGTAGCTGGTAAGCATGACGGCGCATTCGCTGCGGTGCAGGGTGCTGTGATTGACGATATGGAACAGATAGTGTTGCAATTGCCCCTTGCTCACTATTCTGTTTAAGTCGGCATCGCTTAGGCTGCTCAGGTAGGCGCGTAGGGCGGTTTCTTCCTCGCGCCAGCGGTTGGTGATGTCGGCCAGGGTGGGTAAATCGTCCGCGCTCAATAGGTCGGTCTCGGTGTCGTGCTGGCAAATCATGCGCCAGCCGTATTCCGTATCCAGCATGTGAATGAGCGTGCCGTGCAAGCTGCCCCAACTGTGCGCGGTTGGGGCGGTGAATTGAGCTTCGGTCAGCTTTGCGCTGGTGGTTAGGATGCGTTGGTTGGCCCAGTAGGTGTAGTCGAAGAGGGTTTGAATGTCTTGGAAATTCATCTAATACTTCCTCACCACACTCCGATAACTCAACGGCTGCCGCGTCTGGAAAATCTGCGTCTCCTCGCGCACGCGCTTGCTCTCATCCAAATTGATCTTGGCGATGATGTAGCCCTCGGTCGTCTCATCCAAATCCACAATAACCTGGCCGCGTGGGCCCACGATCATGCTCTCGCCGCAAAACGTGGTGGCGGGTTCCTCGCCGGTGCGGTTGGCCGCGCAAATAAAGCAGGCGTTCTCCGCCGCGCGCGATGAGATAAAGGTGCGCCACTCGTCGCTGAACTTGGTGTCCCACGCCGCCGAGACCAAAATCAATTCAGCCCCATCCAGGCACAGGCTGCGCGTGCCTTCGGGGTAGGCCATGTCCCAGCCAATCTGCAAGCCCACGATGCCCAACGGCGTTTCCACCGGCTCCAGCCGAAAGCCGGGGCGAAACTGAATCTGTTGCTCGCCGCGCAAATGCAGCTTGCGATAATTCATCATCACATCGCCCTCGGGGCCAACCAAGACCGAGCTATTGAAATAAATGCTCTCCACGCGCTCTTTGCTGGGCATGCCAAAGGCGATGTGGGTGCCGGTCTCTTGGGCGCGCTGGGCCAACACGTTGGCATTTGGCCCGGGCACGCGCTGCGTGAGCTGCGTAAATTTCATGCCGCACTCATAGCCCGTCGTCGCCAGCTCTGGGAACACAATCAGGTCCACCTTTTGGGCGCTCGTAATCTTGCGCACAAAGTCCGACATCTTCGCCAAATTCGGGTCTGGTTCGCCCAGGGTGGTGTTCATCTGCACAACGGCTACCGTTACTTCTCGCATGGTGGTTTTCCTGTTTTTGTTGATTTAGGTCTCTTGCAAAAGTAGAAGCGTTGCATGCAACGCCTCTACGAGCGCCGCGCCAACAAACTTTTACAAGAGATCTTATTGAGATTACGCCCGAGTTTGGCTCGTGCGACTAACTTTAGTTCGGATAGGCACATGATAGCACACGGCTAGAACAGGTGTTCGTTGCATATTGGGCCTTATGGCTCCTGCAAAGTCCTACCTGGCGACTGAAGTCGCGGCAACGGCGATCAGAATCGCAAAGCGAAGTCGGCCTACGCCGACTGGGTTCTAGCCGACGTAAGTTGGCTTTGCTTCGGGTTGCCGCGACTTCAGTCGCCGGGCAAATTCTGTCAAGCGACTTTGCAGGAGCCATAATTGGGCCTCAGAACCTCGTAGGTTTCAGCGATTCCTATCGCCACCTACGAGGTTTCGCCTGGCTCGGCATCGCACAGTTGCCAGCCGCACCGCGCCTTGTAGAATTACAAGCAATATGAACCAGCCCATCTCCGTAGGCCATGCCGAGCATGACGATCATGCTTCGCATGGCGTGAGCGAGTTGCAAGAGACCAGCAACATCAATAGAAAGTTTGGCATCTGGCTCTTCCTCAGCTCCGAACTGCTCATCTTCTGCGGCCTCATCTTCTCATTTGCACTCACCCGCCTCACCGCCTTTCAAAAAGGCCAAGAGTTTGTCGAGAGCATTCACTGGCCCGCATCGACCACCTTTAGCATTACTCTTGTCAGCATCAACACATTTTTGCTGTTGTTCAGCAGCGTGGCTGTTGTGGTCGCCATCAACGCCGTGCGCGAAAACAAGCCCCGGCTTATGTTGATGTGGCTCTTGGTCACAACGGTGTGTGGCATATTGTTTCTGGGCGGGCAAGCCATCGAATACACCAGCTTGATTAATGACGAAGGGCAGGGTTTAAAGACAGTATTCGGTGGTGCATTCTTCATCCTCACCGGCTTTCACGGCCTGCATGTTTTCGCTGGGGTGATCTGGTGTATTTTGGTGTTGCTGCGTGCGCGTGCAACGCCGTATACCGCCACCAACCACACCACGGTCGAAATCTTCGGCCTCTTCTGGCACTTTGTAGATCTCGTGTGGATCATCATCTTCACGGTCGTTTATCTCATTAGCGATAAGGCTTGGTAAGAAGAGATTAGAGATTAGAGATTG
>JAYTNY010000688.1:0-8575 GCA_043748055.1 Roseobacter sp. | reverse complement strand
GGTCAGCACTTCAGGGTTGCTCATGGCGATTTAGGCTCTAACACTCATGGCGCGCATGGCGGCAGCGGCAATGCTGTTGCGCCCGCGCAACACGTTAATTGCGGTGTCCAGGCCTGCACGGCTTAAATCAAACATAGGCACATGCTGTGCCACCTGCTCGGCGGTGGTGTTGCGCCAACGGTGGCGCGGCATCGGGTTCAACCAGGCCACATAGCCTGCGTGCAGGCGAATCTCTTGGATAAACAACTGGGTGTGCAAGGCGCGCTCGGCCTCCAACTTGCCGCGTGCCGCGCCCGCATCGCTCACAATCAGCACCGCCGTGCGTGGGCCAAAGCAGGGTGCGCGGAACCAGTCTTCTTTGGCAATGCCATCCACTCGCCCTGCATCGGCGAATACATGCGCGTCTGGGCAATCGTGAAAATAAAATGGGTTCAGGCTGCGCAGCTTGCCTTCGTTTTGGGCGGTGTCCAGCAAGTCGCGCGTCAGCCCATGAAACGGCACCATTGAGCCATCGCGGTCAATCAGCATCAGTAGCGCGGCGTGGTTCTCGTTACGCCTGGCTCGCACGGGTGCCAGCATCAACCCCTCACGCGCTGCTTTTTGGATCGTGGCGGGTAGGTCAAGCTCGGTGCGTGGGCCTTCGCGCAGCGGGCGGCGCAAATAGCGCCAGCTTTGTCCCATCTGCCTGCGCGAAACCGGCATGTAATCCGTGCGCAACGTCAGGGGTTGATCGCCTAACACGCGCAGGTTGCGTTCGCGGGCCATTTGCAGGGCCAGCACGGCATCCAGGCTTTCGGGCTGCCACTCTTCACCGCCGTCTTCTGCTTCGTGTGGGCGGGTCGTCTTTTCAGAGGTGTTTTGGGAGATTGTGTCTGTGTTCACATCTCGCGCTATGTTTGGCGCTTCATCGTCTTTGCGCTTGGGTGTGTCTTGTTCTAAGGGTGTTTTTGGCGCAGCGATGCTTGCCGCGAGCGCCGCCAACTCGGCCTCCTCCTGTTGCTGCAAGTCGCGCAACAGCTTTAGTAGGTCGGTGGTTTGCTCTGGCGTTTTGGCCCACAGGGTGGCGCACAACTGCGCCAGCGCGCCTGGGCCATCTGCGCCCAGCCCTGCTCCAATCGCTTCTATCAAAATCATAAAGTCGTCTATGCCCAGCTTGCAATCCAAATGCGGCGAGCGGCGAAAGGCGCAGAAGGCGCGGAACAGCGTTTGCTTGTGCAGTTTGCCAAAAACATCTGCTGCGTTTGCTGCCCTATCAGCCGCACCACTTTGCTCGTTTGTCATAGCGATCAGCCCATCAGTTGTTTGTACTTCTCCTGGTCTTCGTTCTTTAGCAACGCCTGCGGAAAAGGCATCACGTTTTTCATCAGCAAGGCCAGGCTTTCTTCGGAGTTCTGGCTCATGCCGTTTACCCAATCAATGCTTTCGCTGGTGCTGGGCTTTTTTTGCACCTTGTCTTCGATCATGCGTTTGCGCAACGCCAAAAACTTCTTCGTTGCGGTGCCAATTAATTCTTTCAGCCGTCGGTCTTTCTTGGCCTGTTGCACAAAGTGGGCCAGCAAAATCTGTTTGAACTGCTCTTCGTCATTTGGAAACGGAATAAAGTGAAACAGACAGCGGCGTAAAAATGCGGGTGGCAAGGGCTTTTCGTCGTTGCTCGTGATAAAGATTAACGGGCGGTTTTCTGGTTTGGCTTCCACCACACGTTTGTGTTTCTGGCCGTTGGCATCGGTGTCCAACACCTCATCAATCACAAACTGAGTCTGGTCCAGCTCCAGCAACAAATCGTTGGGAAAGTCCAAGTCGGCTTTGTCAATTTCGTCAATCAACACCACGCTGGGCTTATTTTGCAAAATGGCCTGGCCCAGTTCGCCATAGTCCACATAGTTCTCGGGGTTGGCTACGTCTGCGGCGTGTTTGTTGTTCTCACGAGCCAGTTGCGCATCTTGCAGGCGGCGTATCGCATCAAACGTATACAACCCGTCTTTGGCTTTGGAGGTGGACTTGACTGACCACATGGCAAATGGCACCCCCAACTCGTTGGCCACCGCTTCGGCCAGCTTGGTCTTGCCGCAGCCTGGCTCGCCGCGCAGCAGCAACGGCCTGCGCTTTAAGTGGATCGCCAAATTCACCACATCCACCAATGCCTGCGAGGGGATATATGGATCGCCTTTTGCGTCTTTCCAGGGGCGTAACGTTACTTTGTTTAGTTCAGCCATTGTGCTATTACTCCATCCCAGCTTTCCAAGTCGCATAAGCTACAAATTGCTTCAAACGCAAATTCGAGCAGTGCTTCGTCGGTTGCGTCGTCACCTAATCCTGCCTCACCTAACAATATCTGTGTGTTCTGCCGAGCCTGGTCAATAATGTCTTGCCCACTCAGCTCAAACAGACCCGAGGGAATATTGGTGCCTAGCAGCCAATCATCAATCTCTTTAGCCTTCAACGCCACAACGGGCGTTAACGCATACGGCATCAACGGCACCTCGGTATAGTTTGGGTGTTGTGTCCACGCTAGCCCACATGCATGTGCCACGTTCCCCACATCCTGCATAAATAGCAACAAGGTGCGGTTCAACTCTGGCGTGGCCTTCACCGCCTTTAGCAGCGGCTGCCAAAATCCTTCCACCAACTCATTCAACAACTTTTTGGGCAGAAACTCCGTGTCTTTCAGCACAAACACCACATGCTGGCTTTGCAATAATGTGCAAATAACCTGATTCAGATGATCCGCAGTTAAAAAATTGGACGGTGCGAGAGGTCCCAACGGGTCATTCAACTTGCTTTTTAACGCTTGTGTAATCTCTCTGCGAATATAGGCTGGGCTGGGCGATGACGCTGTTGAGGCTGATTGGGAAGATTCTGACCGAATCATCTTTTAACGCACCATGCAATGGGTTTTGGCTGCGGCATAGTCGCCGGGTCAGGCGCACTGTCAATGCCTTTTGACCGCAGAAAGCGTTTTTGCCAGAGACTAAAAACGCTAACGCATTGGATTTTTTTCGCGCCAATACGGCTTCTTCCGCCTGGGCCTTGAAGTTCAAACCTAGGATGGCATTGAACACATCATGCTGCAACTGGGCGCTGGGTCGATCGTTCCAGCCCAACTCCTTTAGCACGTCGTCAATGTCTTGGTAAAGGCCATTCCCCTCATCGATGGTGTTGCGCAGCTCACGCAGAAAAATGACGAGAGCAGGAGTGCCCGCGCTGTCTTTTTGGGGGAGCAAGGCTGCAATAAATGCCTCGCAGCGCTCTATTTCATTGCTCGTATCGTCGGGCAAGATGGCTTCAAAAGCGATAAGCTCTGCTGTTGCAAAAAAGTTTTTGAGCGTAACGTTTGTCTTCAGTTTGCCACTTCTTTTCAACACGGCGTGGCACTTTCCTCGGACTTTTCCAGAAATGCTGAATTCGGTGGAGCCACTGATGAGTCCCATAGCAAATCAAAAGAAACTTAGAGAATCTCAGATAGAAAACTGGCGCGCCGGATCAGTCTTGCGCACTTCGCTCACCAGTGCGTCATACCAGCCACGGCGCTCCGTGTATTGAATCAGGTTAATGATCTTGGTGGTCTTGCTGCTGCCCACCAACACGTTGCCTACATCCAGGTTGCCATCGGCATCCATCAGCTTTAACTCTTTCAGTGTTTTGGATAGCTCGAAGACCAGAAGCTCTAGCTCTGCTGACCCAAGATGTTTCTCCAAATATTTGCGCAACGTCTGTGCGTCGGGCGTGGGCAAGGTGGGTTTGGGCGGGTCAATTGGCTGGGGTTCAAGGTTTATTGGCTTGTTAAGTTCATCAGTTACGCTGCGCAGCAAGTTTCCAAGCTGAGTTCGCAAGTCATTGCCCTCCGCATAGCTCTCTTGAAGTTGCGTAATAAAAGGGATCAAGACCGATTGGTTGTTGCGCGTTTGGTCAAGCAAGTAGGCCACGCAGCGGCTAATGCGATCCGCTTTCGATGACGCATTTGACGGTAGTTCAAAAGCGAAAGGTGCCAGTTCCGATGTCACAAACATCGCGCTTAACGCCTGGTCGCCGTTGAACTGGCTGCATTGGTTAAATAGTTTGGTGCATTCCCGAAGCAGTGGTGAGGTGAGTGATCGCCGCATGGTTGTCTCTACGAATTTAAGTGTGTGGTTATTTTGTCTGCCCAGCCTTGCAACTCTTCTCGCAAGCCTGTGCTCTCTGGCTCGCCATCTCGCAGGGCTTCGATAAAAATAAGGAGCGCATTTTTGCTCTTAAAGCTCTGATTACGCAAGTATCCATATAAGAAAGCCGCACGCTCCTTAGACGTGCTGGCTTCCTCTACCCCATCCGTAAATGGCGCAAGTTGATCTATTTCAAAGAAGCTACGTAGCGCGTCGTTGCCCCTAAATGGCTTGCACTTTGCCAAGATGTTGACTAATTCGACTCTTTCTGTGCCACTCAGCAAAACATCCTTACGCTTGGGCTTGGCCTCTCTAGTTGTTTCCGCTTCGGGTGGTGGTGGTAGTGATGGCGATGCCGTCGCGATTGCGCTTGAAGACTCTCCGCCACTCTTGGGAATCAACACCGAGTTCCCTTCCGCCCGCCAATACAACACCGGCGTGCCCCAATCGCGGTCACATTTCACTTGCTCGTCGGTCTCCGTCACACCATCCACTGTGCGAGGACCTCGCAACGCCACCGCAATCCGGCCTTCCGTCAACGCGGCTTCAATCGAATGCCCGTTGGCGAGTGCGTGATAAAACGCTCGACTAAACAAGATGGCATTGGCGTCCTTCACCCGAAACTGCATCCCAATGGCCGCTGGAATACCCGCCCGCATCAACGCTGGGATTACTCCCGTCCAGGCATTCACCACGCCACGCTTCGCTACCTCGCACGCGCCCAACATCGCCAGCCGAATCTGCCTTTTGCCCAATAGCAGTGCCACCCCATCCGCAGCTAACTTCATCGGAGCCTTATTCTCATCCACCAGCACCAACGACCCCCGCCCTACCTTGCTGCCATAAACCTCCCCCGATGATTCCCCCTCAAAGATGCCATGCCCACTAAAGTGAAAGATGTGCGGACGTTGCGCATTCAGCATCTGCCCCACATTCGCCAATGTCGCCATCTCGCAATCGGTCTTTTGGATGGGCGTGCCAGTCAGCGCTTCGTCCAGAATTCGCTTCTCTTGCGCCATGTCCAGTGCCGCATAAGCTGGCGAAACAGCATCCGCAAACACCGCCAACATCTTCACTGGGCCAGATGTGATTGGTGCAAACTCGCCCGATGCCCCACTCACCACTGGGTACCGCACAATAGAGACATCGCGATCCAAAGCCAGAAACCCCGTGATGTCTTTCTGTTTTTTCGGCGTGTTAGGAGGTAACAAGTAGACGTATTCCCAGGGCAAGTCCGCCAACGCGTATGAGTCAATAATTAGTTTGATGCGCAGCACCCACACTTTCTCGCCGCTTGTGCGTGCCGTCTTCTGCCTGTCCTTCAAAATGTTAAGGGTGCTTGTTAGGTCTTGGCGCACCCTGTCTGGGAAAATTAACGCAGCTAACCGTTCGCCTAACTCAATCAGCTCGTCTAGCGTCTTCAGCTTGCGTTCCTCGATCCAGCGCACCATGTCGCGCGTATCGGTTGTCAGCTCAACTGTCTCTGCTTCCGACAAGCTTTGCCCCTCCAGAGGTTGCACCCCCGACGACGGCAACAAACGAACCTTAAATTGCTCAGCCTCGTTCTCATCTGCCGTGTAGCTGGAAATTTCAATGTTGAAGTTGGCGTATTCGTAATTCATAGAGATATTGTCTTAGCTTTACAGCCCAGCGGCCACCACCGCGTTCACCCCGCGCATGCGATCAAAAATTTTTAGCTTTGGCGCGTCCACATAGTCACCTGCCACCACCACCACATACCCAATCACAATCAGGTAAAAAGCCGCCAGCGACGTGGTGCCCGCGTTGCCCAGCGTGTTCACCAACGGCTTAATCCAGCTCAATTTGCCCAATATTTTTTCCACAAGCCCCATCTGGTTCAAGAACTGCAAGCTCAACGCTTCCACATCGGCAGCCACAAGCGATAATTTGGCCGCGTCTGTCGTGCTATCACTCACCAACTTTTGCAGCGCTTTCTTAGTCTGCTGCGTCTCATACAGCTTCTCCAGATATTTGCTTGCAAATTCATCCTTCTTCTTTGCCAAATCCTTAAAGTAGTCTTGTGCTTGTTCTAGTGCTGCCTTTAGCACGCTCTCGCCAATCGCCGTCAATATCGCCTGATAAAACTTCTCAAAGAATCCCCGCGCCAAAGCAATCAAATTGTTCAACGCTTCGCCTTGCCCCAACAGCCCGGCAACGTCCTGTACCACCGCACCCGCCGACGACAACACCTTCATTAAGCCCATCGTCACAATGCCGTCCAGCGCCTTGTTGCCTGTTGCATGCGCCCGCGTAGGAATCTGTGCCAGGGCATCGCTAACACTGTTGAGGAGCACCTCTTTGGCCTCATCTACTGTTAACGGGCTTTGTCCACTTCGTTCTATGGTGGCTCTCATCGTCATCGGCATAGCACCCAACAAAATCGTCAGGTTGTCCTCAATGTCTCGGTTGGCATCGCTTGCACTGCGCTCTCTCTCATCTTCGGGGATGGCAGTCGCATCGCGCGTGCTTTTAGAGGTCTGCGCAACCTGCAACAACGTCAAGCCCACATCCAAATCCACCATCGCCTTTGCAAGCAATTGCATCTCCGAGTCACCCCGTGCCGCCCCTCGGCCAGTAGCTAGTTTCTGCTCACCTGCAGCATTCAGTTGTGCGGATTTAGCAAGCAGCGATTGTGCATCTTCACTCAGCGTAGGCGATGTCCGAAGCGCGCGCGTGATGCTACGCTCTGCCGCACCTCGGGTTGCCACAGCGGGTGCAAATAGCGCTCGTACGCCCTCCGCATACTCTTGTGCTGCCATCTCAAACGAAACTTGTGTAGCCATGATATTTGTCTCCTTAAAGTCTGCCGGTCTTATAGGTCTTTAGCATCGCCCACCAGCGGTGCTGCTCCGAACGCGCAAAAGCCAATTCTGCATAGTAGGGTGATACCCCTACGGAAGTAGGCAAGTAAATTGAAACGCCTCCACACCCCCGCACAGTTTCTCCAGAAAGCACCGCCGCCAAAATAAATCTTCCAGCCCCAGGTTGCAATGTCGCAGTCACCGCCTCTGCCGCAATTCTTATATCTGCTGAAAATTTGAGCTTAATCAACTCCTGACACAAGCGATTAACATCCAACAGCGTTTCTTGCGCAAACGAAGCCGTATTGCACTGCGCTTTCCAGAGTTTGCCCTTAATACCCGGCAATGCCTTTATCAAACCTTCTGCCAATCCGTCAAGTTTGTTCGCCAGCGAATCAGCTTGCGAAAGATCAAAGGCGCTTAGGGTTGCAATGGGGAACTTGTGTGGCGCTGTTTCCGCAAATGCCCTCACAATAAGCTCAGCCAGCGCATCCGCCGCCATCTTTGGTTTGGCCGAAAGTTGCTTGAAAATAATGCCATAAGGCCAGCTCGACCCAAACGTGATCGCCTCGGAGGCTACCATGAACTTGGCGTAGTGCCGCACCTCAAAAGCCACTTCAAAATTACTCATCAAGCAGGCATCCATGCCTAACACATCCAAGGGCTGATCTAGATACTCTTTAATCTGTCGAATGGCCTGTCCCAACTCTTGGGTATCCAAAGAGTGGTTGCTGCCATCATCAAAACATATGGCGCGCTCCTCTGGCAAAGGCATAGTCAGCATCTTTTGAAGCGTAGATCGAAAGAAGGCCTGGCGTTTGCCAATGGTTGACCGCTCTGCCAAGCCATATCCTGGCGATGAAACCGCCGTGGCGATCTCATCAATATCGGCGGGCTGCCAGCCATTCCCATGGCTCCACAAAATCAATGCATATTGCTCAGCCGGATATTGGCTCTTAGCCCACTTGGCAAATTCAACCAAATTAGATGGATTTCCTGTATCGAGTTCCTTCAGAGTTTCAATCTTTTCGCCTCGCCCATCTTTCTCAATCCGACAACGCTGCACACCTGCGTTTCCAAAGCTGTCATATAGCACCACAAAGTTCAAGTCATCACTTGACCCAACCATGCGCATTTCATCCAAGTCGCTATTACCTGTTGCAGAGAGATCGTTATCGCCTGCCAAATAAATCATGATGGTCCACTTTGCTGTCATCCTGCACCTCAAATTGCTTTAAGTCTCGCTTTCATTTTGCGTCTGGAGATCAATGTCAATTTAACCTTAAATTTCCAATAACCCCTTGCATTGCCTTACCCAAATCCGTATAGTTCGCGTCCGCTCAGGCTCAGTTACAAGTGACAACTTAAAGCGAAAGCCAAAAGCGAATCAGCATCAAGCCCCTCACATCACTGCTTTCATCGCACATCATTCAGCTTCATCGAAAGAAAATCAAACCTTAAATTCAATACGAAAGCGTGAAATTGGGGGTTGACAAGCGAATGCGAAATCAGTAGTATTCGTGGGCTTCAGAAACGGCACATTAACAACTAAAGAGTGATAAAGAGATTCGAGAACAGTAGAGTTCGGGTTCATACCGTTAATTAAAATAT
>JAYTNY010000687.1:0-3234 GCA_043748055.1 Roseobacter sp. | reverse complement strand
TTGTGGCAGTTGTACGCTGCATGTAGATGGCGTAGCCACGCGGGCGTGTATGACACCGGTCTCGCAAGCGACGGGCAAAAAGATCACCACCATTGAAGGGCTGGCAAGTGGAGACAAGCTGCACCCGGTGCAAAAAGCCTGGCTGGATGTGCAAGTGCCGCAATGCAGTTGGTGCCAAAGCGGACAGATGATGGTGGCAGCGGCTTTCCTCAGCCAAACGCCCAAGCCCACCGAAGCCCAAGTGGTTGACGCGATGAGTAACAACTATTGCCGCTGCGGCTGCTACACGCGCATTAAGGCGGCGGTGTTGAAGGCGGCGGAGGCGTAGTGAATGGGGATTAGGGATTGGTGATTACCAAATCACCAATCCCTAATCCCCATTCACTTCTATAACTATGCAAACTAAAAATAACAAACGCTGGCGTGTTTCGCGGCGCGGATTTTTGATTGGGGTGGGTGTGTTGGGTGGCGGTGTGGCGCTGGGCTATGGGGCCGGTGTGCCGTATGCGCGGCGCAGGCTGGCCGAGGTGTTTGATAGCGGGCTGGGGCGGGCAGCCAGCATAGAGACCGCGCCGATGACGTGGATTGAAGTGACACCCGATAACAAAGTCGTGTTCACCATTCCCAAGGTTGAGATGGGGCAGGGCATACACACGGCACTGGCCCAAATTTTGGCCGAGGAGCTGGGCGCGAGTTGGGCGCAGGTGCAGGTGGTGCAAAACGGCACGGCCAGCGGCCCGCAAGATGGCGCAGGGACGACGGGTAGCAGCAGCGTGTCATCGCTGTGGCCGGTGTTGCGCGAGGTGGCCGCCAACATGCGCGAGATGTTGCGCACCGATGCAGCGAAGATTTTGGGCAAGCCTATGGCCGAAGTGCTGGTGATGGACGGCGCGTTCGCCATCAACACCAGCGACAAAAAAATAACTTTTGGCGAGGTGGTGCAGCAGCACACTGGCGCGTGGGTTGCGCCCAAAGACAAGCCCACCTTAAAACCCATCGGCGAATTTAAGATTGTGGGCCAACCGATGCAACGGGTGGACTTGCCGCAGAAGATTGTGGGCGAGGCAATCTACGCCTATGACGTGCGCGTGCCGGGGATGTTGTATGGCGCCATCGCCATGCCGCCGACGATTGAGGGCAAGCTGCGTAGCGCGGCGGTTGGCACAGCCGAGGGGCAACCTGGCGTGGTCAAGGTCGTCATCGAGAAAGACTTTGCAGGGGTGGTGGCGCAATCGCGGCAGCAGGCGGCGATGGGCGTGACCTCGCTGGCGCTGGAGTGGGATGAGGGCAAGCTGTGGAACCAGAACGAGGTTGACACGCTGCTGGAGATTGATGAGAAGAAGAGCGTGGTGATTCAGGCCGACGGCGGCGCGACGGCGCAGCCGGGTGGCAACGTGGGCAGCAATGTGTTGGAGGCCCGCTACAGCAGCCCGTTTGCGGCGCATGCGCACTTGGAGCCGCAGGCCGCGCTGGCCGATGTGCAAACTGATAAAGCCCGTTTGTGGGTGGGGACACAGATGCCCGCATTTACGCGCAGCGATGTGGCGAAGGCGCTGGGGCTCAAAGACGAGCAAGTTGAGATTGTGCCAACGTATTTGGGTGGCGGGTTTGGCCGCAAGTATGGCAGCGATGTGGCGGTGGCTGCGGCGCGGCTGAGCAAGGCGGCGGGCAAGCCGGTGCATGTGGGCTGGGTGCGCAAGCAAGAGTTTCAGAATGGTTACTTGCGCCCGCCAACAAAACACATTTTGCGCGGGGCGTTGAACGGCGCGGGCCAGATCGAAGCGCTGGCCCATTTGCAAAGCAGCGGCGATGTGGCCCGCCAGTTTTTGCCCGCCGCCATGATGGCGGTGCTGGGCGCGGATTTTGGCGCATGGCGCGGGTCGCGCATTCACTATGGGGCCATCCCCAAACGCTTTACTAGCGCACAAGTGGCGACGCTGCCGGTGCGCACAGGCTGGTGGCGCGGATTGGGCTTGCTGGCGAACACATTTGCGATAGAAAGTTTTGTGGATGAGTTGGCCCACGCCGCCAAAGCAGACCCGTTGCAGTTTAGGTTGAGCCATTTGGCGAACACCGAGGAAGGCGCGCGCTTTAAGGCGGTGCTGAACGCAGCAGCCGAGAAAGCCGATTGGGGCAAGCCCGCACCGGCGGGCCGCGCACGGGGCATTGCGGTTTGCACGGATGTGGGCACGGTGTGTGCGCAGGTGGCCGAGGTGTCTGTGACCGATAAGAAGATTCGCGTGCACAAAGTGTGGAGCGCGATTGATCCGGGCTTCATCATCAACCCCGACGGCGTGCGGGCGCAGACCGAGGGCGCGATTACGATGGGGATTAGCAGCACGTTGATCGAGGAGGCGCGCATCGAGAATGGGCGCGTGCATGCCGATAACTTTGATGCCTACCCGCTGGTGACGATGCGCGACACACCGGAGATTGACGTGACGCTGTTACAAAGCGGCGGCGAACCCAAAGGCGTGGGCGAGCCACCGATTGGGCCGATTGCAGCGGCGATTGGCAACGCCGTGTTTGCGCTGACAGGGCAGCGCTTGCGAGATTTGCCGCTGCGGTTGTGATGTAAGGCAGATCGAATTTATGCAAAAGCAAGGCGCGGGTGTCGTGGTGTTGAACGCAGACAGGACACAAGTCTTGCTGCAACTGCGCGAGGATATTCGCGCCTGGGGCCTGCCTGCGGGCGGCCTAGAGCCAGGCGAGACGCCGGAGCAGGCAGCGATTCGGGAGACGCGCGAAGAGACCGGCTATGAGATTGCGCTTGTTCGCCGCGTGGGCGAATACTGGCGACCGCAGATGCCAGGCGGCGGTGTGTTGTTTCATGTGTTTGAAGGGCGCGTCGTTGGCGGCGATCCATCTCAACACGACTGGGAATCGCTGGCGGTGGAATGGTTTGCCGTGCAGGCCTTGCCAAAGCCAATGACACCTTTTGCAAGGCAAATTATTGACGATGCATGCGCGAGGTTGGGCGCGCCGCTGAAGCGCACGCAGACCTTGTCGCGGCCTGCGTTGGTTTTGTAAGGTGCATGTAGCTAAAACCTGTCAGGTGGCGCGTTTGGTTCACATTCGATTGCGCTCTTGGTGTGCCATCTGACAGGTTTGCACGCAGCAGAGATAGCAGCTTGCGTCACATCCTTTCAGGACAATAGAGGATGGGTGAGGCATGGGCTGCTCTGCTGAGTTCAAACTCATGCAGACTTGTCAGGTGGCACAATCAAGTTCTAG
>JAYTNY010000686.1:0-6037 GCA_043748055.1 Roseobacter sp. | reverse complement strand
GTCTTGCGTTGGTGATTTATAGACCAACGCAAGACGCAACACGTAATACGCAAGACTTTTATGGCAAAGGTAATTTCACTTGGCATCCATATCCTTGATGTTCTCGGCAGGCCCGTGACGGCGATTCCGCCGGGGCAAAACCTGGCGCTGTTGGATGAGATTCGCGTGACGGTGGCGGGCACCGCAGCGGGCACCAGCGTAGACCTGGCGAAGCTGGGGCTGGACGTGGTGGCGATGGGCGCAATTGGGCAAGACGAGATAGGGCACATGGTGATTAGTACGATGCAGCGCTATGGCATTGACACGAGCGCGTTGGTGCGCAAGCCCGGCGTGCAAACCAGCGCCACCATGTTGCCCATTCGCCCCAATGGCGAGCGCCCGGCGTTGCATGTGATTGGCGCAAACGGCGCGTTTACATTGGACGATGTGAATTGGAGTGCCATCGCGCAAGCTCAGTTTTTGCATGTAGGCGGCACCAGCCTGATGGAAAAATTCGACGGCGAGCCTGTGAGCCAGGTGGTGAAGTTCGCTAAAGAAAAAGGCTTGACGACGACCTGGGATTTCATCGGCGTGCCCAAGCCGAACCTGGCCGAGATGATTGCGCATTCGTTGCCCTACATAGACTACTTCATGCCCAACATTGAGGAGGCGCGCATGATTTCTGGCCTGCACGACCGACATGGGATGCAGCAGTTCTTTTTTGATCTGGGCGCGACGACGATTATTTTTAAGATGGGCGCAGAAGGCAGCACAATCATCACCAGGAATGGGCAAGAGATTCGCGTGCCTGCCTACAAAGTAAGCGTGGTGGACACGACAGGCTGCGGCGATGCCTATTGCGCTGGGTTCATCACTGGCCTCAGCAAAGGCTGGGGTGTGGTTGACGCAGCGCGGCTGGGCAGTGCATGCGGCAGCTTGGTAGCCACCGGTCTGGGCAGCGATGCGGGCATTGTGAGCTTCGATCAGGCTGCGGCATTTATGCAGACAGGGGAAAGACTGGAGACCGAAGGTTGAGTTAGAAGGTTGGAAGGTTTGGGTATTGAACCAACCTTCCAACCTTCCAACCTTCTAACGAGGACTACGACATGAGCGAAACAAAAACAGTGCTAATTGGCTGCGACGAAGCGGCGTTTGAGTTGAAAGAGATTGTGAAGAAGCATTTGCAATCTCAGGGCGTAAACGTGGTGGACTACGGCGTGCACAGCACCGAGCCGGTGGATTACCCAGACATTGCGGTGGTGGTGGCCAAAGACGTGGCGGCGAAGAAAAGCGACCGCGCCATTTTGATTTGTGGCACGGGCATCGGCATGGCGATTACGGCCAACAAAGTGCCGGGCGTGTATGCCGCCCAAGCTCACGATACCTTCAGCGCCGAACGCGCCCGCAAGAGCAACAACGCGCAAGTGCTAACGATGGGCGCGCGGGTGATTGGGCCAGAGTTGGCGAAGCAGATCGTAGACCATTGGATGGCAAGTGAGTTCGCCGGTGGCGGCAGCGCACGGAAGGTGGAGAAGATTGTGAAGATTGAGCGAGGAGATTAAGGATACTTGATAAGGTTTGAAGGTTTGAAGGTTTTTTCGACTTTACAAACCTTATCAACCTTACAAACCTTACAAAAATCAACCTTCAAACTTGCATGAAAAAACTCATCAACGACCCCTTCGACTTCGTCGAAGAAATGCTGGATGGCTTTTGCGCGGCGCACGACGACATGGTGAAGCGCGTGGGGCGACGGGCCATTGCGCGCATCGATGCGCCGATTATGGGCAAGGTGGGCGTGGTGATTGGCGGCGGCAGCGGCCACTTGCCCATTTACACCGCCTATGTGGGCAAGGGTGGGGCGGATGCGGCTCCGGCGGGCAACATCTTTGCCAGCCCACCTGCCAAGCCCATTTTGGAGGCCACGCTGGCGGCCAACGGCGGCGCAGGCGTGCTGTATTTCTATGGCAACTACGCGGGCGATGTGCTGAACTTTGACCGTGCGGCGGCGATGGCCGAGGCGCAACATGGCATTCGCGTCGTCACGGTGTTGGGCACCGACGATGTGACCTCGGCCCCGCCCAGCGAGATGGAGAAGCGGCGTGGCATCGCAGGTGCGTTCTTTGTCGTCAAGTGTGCGGCGGCAAAGGCCGAGACCATGGCGGATTTGGATGCCGTGGTGGCTGCTACCCGCAAAGCGAACGCGAACACTCGCACGATGGGTGTGGCCCTATCCGCCTGCACTGTGCCCGCCAACGGCAAGCCCACGTTTAGCTTGGGCGCGGATGAGATGGAGATTGGCCTGGGTATTCACGGTGAGCCGGGCATGCGCCGCGCCAAGTTGGAACCCGTCGACAAAATTGTGGACGAGATGGTGGAAGCCATTTTGGCCGATATGGATTTTGTGGGCAGCGATGTGGCTGTTTTAGTGAATGGCCTGGGCGCGACACCGTACGAAGAGCTTTACGTGATGTATCGACGCGTCAAACAAATTTTGGATGCGCGCAAAATCAACATTCGCCAAAAGTTTGTAGGTGAGTATGTCACCTCGTTGGAGATGGCGGGCGCGTCGGTCTCGCTGATGCGGCTGGATGGCGAACTACACGACTTGCTAAAGATGCCCGCGAATTGCCCGATGTATAGGCAGTTTTAAGAAGGGTTTAAGAAGGGATTGATGATTAGGGGTTGGTGATTTGCCAATCCCTAATCATCAATCCCTAATCACCAAAATGATTGACGGAAATAAAGTTGTTGCCGTGTTAACGCATGTGGCGAACGTGATTGAGCAGAACAAGGATTACTTGTGCGCGCTGGATAGCGAAGTGGGCGATGGCGACCACGGCGTGAGCATGACCATTGGCATGCGCACCGCGCGCAAGGCTTTGGCTGCACTACAAAGCCCAACACCACAGAGCGCATTCCAGGCTATGAGCGATGCGTTTGCCGACGAGGTGGGCGCGGCCAGCGGCGTGATGTATGAGGTGGGTTTTGCGGCAGCGGCCCAGGCTGTTGCTGGCAAAGTTGAGTTGAACGAGGCGGCAGATTGGGCCACGATCCTTGAGGCGATTGCGGACGCGATACAGGCGATTGGCAAGGCCGAGTTGGGCGATAAAACCATGATGGACGCGTGGCGCCCGGCTGCGCAGGCGGCCCGCACAGCAGCTCAATCCAACCAGAGCCTGAACAACGCCATGCGCAGCGCGGTTGCAGCGGCCTGGGATGGCGTGCAGCGCACCAAAGATTTAATCCCCAAACGAGGCCGGGCCAGCCGCTTGGGTGAGCGCGCGCGCGGCTACCAGGATGCCGGGGCCACATCGGCGTATTTGATGGTGAATGCGATTCAGGATGCGTTAATTTAGATTCGTAGGAGCGGGTCTCAGACCAGCCCCTCCAGCTACCCAATAGTTTTGAAAAGCGAAGAAACGAAGACTTGCATCTTCGTTTCTTCGCTTTTCGTGTTTATAGGACAAGTTTTGCCCAACCAACAGACGAGTGAGCCTCTCTAACTTTAGTCTGGTTTCCCTCGTTTACGGAAAAAGCGGCGTGCAGGCTTTGATTTGTGTGGCGACTAATGCAATAGCAGTGTCATACAAAGCAAGTGACGCAAATAGATTGTTTGCTTTGTGAAATGATATTGCAATTGCTTGCTGGTTCGTTGTCTGAGGGGGCGGCGATGAGCAAAAATACAAATTACCAAACGGCCCGGTTGCCAAGAGACCTAACGCACTCTTTTCGAGACTCAAGACGCATTTCACTTAATACATTCATTTACACACTCGACATCATAGAAGCCACAATGAAACACTTCATCAAGCAGACCGCTGCCTTTGCTGTTGCGCTCGCAGTTGCACTTGCAATGATCGGTTGCATGCTCGCACCGCAATGGGCGCACGCCGACACACACATGCTCCAGACCCAACAGTTGCAACCTTCGGTGGTGCGCGGGCGGGTTTGGGACGATGTGAACCATGATGGTGTTCGCCAGCAGACAGAGCGCGGGTATGCAGGCATTACGGTTACCCTGTATGTGGGTCGGGTGCAAGTGGTGACCACAACGCTGACCTCGGCTGCGGGTGAGTACGAGTTCACCAACTTAGAGGCCTTGTCTTACACGTTGGGGTTTGCGCTGCCAAGAGATTATTCGTTCACTCTGCTACGATCTTCGCAGGCTACTTCGGTCAACGACAGCGATGTCAATGCCAGCGGCCTAACCGATGTCCCACTTGGCCCAGGCGATGATGTCTCGAACATTGATGCGGGCATCTGGCGTTCGGCGCTGGTCTCGGAAGAGCCACCGACGACGCAGATGAAATCGGTGTTTTTGCCGTTGATTGGTAACGGACGCTAAACTTTGCTTGCGCAAACAGGCGGGCGCAACTGAGATTCTCAGTTGCGCCCGTTTTGCTTTTCCACTCAACTTACCAGCCCATCGTCTCTGGCTCGCCCTTAAACGGCCCAACGATGTCTCGCGTAATCCATCCGCCGTAGAAGCGACCGGGCTGAGGTTGGGCGCGTTCGCCATCCACCAAGCATGCGTCCATGTCGTGCGGGTAAAAGGCAAGGTGGTTGCGAATGGCCTCGAACGCGGGAGTGGGGTTGGCGTAGAACCAAGCCACGTTTTCAATCGTTTTCTCGCCGACCACGAGGGTGTAATAGCCCGCTGCGCCCTTCCACTCGCACAGGCTGCGGCCATCGCCGGGTTGCAAGTACTGCATTTGCACATCTTCGGGCGGGATGTAGTAGCTGGGTGGGTGGCTGGTTTCCAGCACGCGTTTGGCGTTGTGTGTGTCGGCGATTAAGACGCCGTTGAAAATAATTTGGATGTGTTTGGTCGTTAGCTCTAGGCGCGGCGGGCGTGGGTAATCCCAGGCGCTTTCTTGGTTGGGTTGAGGGGGGATTCGGCTGGGTGTCATGGGTCGAAGTAAAACCTCCGGGGTCTAGTTTCGCAACAAAGTTGAGTTATTGATGTGGCAAGACTCCGGAGGTTTTGTGTGATTCAGGCTGTGCCAAAGCTCAGCCCCAATTGATTTAGCCACTTGCGATAGGCGATGGCTGTTCTATCGCTGCGTAAATGTAGCTCAGCTTGCAGATCCAGCGGCAGTAATTCTGGGCGTTGCGAGCGCAATATAGGGCCATCTTGCCAGAAGATGCGGTCTTGGAAGGCGACGAGTTCGGCCTCGGCGGCAGCGTGGTTGTAGTTCATCGCCATCACCATCCAGGCCGTGCTTTCGGTTTGTGCGTGGGGCTGCACGGCCAGAATGATTGAAAGCGTGGGGCCTTCGGTGACTTTGGTGAGATAAGCCGTGAGCGGGCGCAGCGCCTTGTAGGTGTAGGTCACGTAATCGCCTTGCCCGGTGCCAAAGCCATCGGGCTGATACACGCGAATGCCGGTGGCGACCACACCCTGATCGCTGATCTCTGCGTCGTAGTCAGCAATCTCCGGGTGGGCCTTGTCGCCCAAGATGCCTTCGTGAACGAAAGGGAAGTGGCCGACATCCAGAAAATTCTCCACGATGCGCGGCCCAGCAGCGTTGATAGGGTAGGGGCCGCAAATGATTTGCCGAAAGCTGGGGTCATGGCCTTCCTCGAATCTTGGAATGTCGTGCGCAGGTTGGCCTAATGTGGCCCAGATTAGGCCATAGGCCACTTTGGCTTGGTAGCTGCGCACGTGGGCTTTGGTGGGCGGGGGCTGGCCTGGGTGCGCGGGGATGTGGATGCACTGGCCCTCGGTGTTATAAGTCCAGCCGTGATACGGGCAGGCCAAGCATTCGTTTTCGACCTTGCCAATGGACAGGCGCGTGCCGCGATGCACGCACAGGTCTTGCCAGGCGTGAATTATTTTGCTATTGGTATCGCCTGTGCGCCAGATGACGATATCCTCGCCCAGCAGGCGCGTGCCGATGGGGTTGTGCTGGTCCAGATCGCTGACGCGGGCGACCGGGTGCCAGTCGTTGATGAGCAGGGGGTCTTGGAGCATGGTGGCATTATCCAGCGAAGCGACGACTGGCAGTAGCGCCGCGAACACAAACCAGGTTTTTTGTAAAAAACCTGGTTTGTG
>JAYTNY010000685.1:0-9408 GCA_043748055.1 Roseobacter sp. | reverse complement strand
CTCCGCTCCTTCGTACCTCCGTGAGAAAACTCTAGAAAATCGAATTTGCCGAAGTAGATTTACCTCTCTTCATCTGCAACAGCCCCTTGTTCACCGCTGCCAAATAGGCGCGGGCCGTCGCCACCAGCGTATCTGTATCGGCACTGCGCCCACTGAACACCAGCTTCTTGCCTTCTTCGTTTTCCATTTCTATGCGAATGGTCACGTTGGCAATGGCATCAATGCCCGCCGTGGCAGCATGAACGTGGAACTCGCTTAGCTTGGCCTTTGCGCCAGTGATGCGGTTGATGCAGTCGCACACCGCGTTTACTGGCCCGTTGCCAATGGCGGCGTCTTCGCGCATCTCGCCATCCTCATCTAACAGCCGCACGCAAGCCACAGGCATGTTGCCCGTCCCGGTCGAGACGCTCACCGCTTCGAGCTTGTAGACCTCGTTGCGGGTCTCAAGCTGGTCGGTCATCAAGGCTTCGATGTCCTCGTCGGCTACAACCTTCTTCTTGTCGCACAGCGCCTTAAAGCGATCAAATGCTTTGTCCAACTCCTCGCGGCTCAGGTCGTAGCCCATTTGCTTTAGGCGGTCGTTTAGTGCGGCACGACCACTGTGTTTACCCAGCACCAGGTTGGTGCTGGTCCAGCCCACGCTCTCCGGCGACATGATCTCGTAGGTCAGCGCGTTCTTCAGCATGCCATCCTGGTGAATGCCCGCCTCGTGCGCAAATGCATTGATGCCGACGATGGCTTTATTTGGCTGCACCGGCATGCTGGTCAGCGCGCTCACCATCTTGCTGGTGCGCACCAATTGTGTTGCGTCTATATTTGTGTGCAAGTTAAAGAAGCTGTTGCGCGTCTTCAGCGCCATCACCACTTCTTCCAAGCTGGTGTTGCCCGCCCGTTCGCCAATGCCGTTGATGGTGACCTCGACCTGCCGCGCGCCCGCCTTCACCCCTGCCAGCGTGTTGGCCGTCGCCAGCCCCAGGTCGTCGTGGCAGTGCGTGCTGATGACCACGCCTTTCTCTTGGATGCCGGGGACGTTCTTGAGAATATCCTCGATCATCTTGTAGTACTCCTGCGGCGTGCAGTAGCCCACCGTGTCGGGAATATTGAGCGTGGTCGCGCCTGCCTGAATCGCCACGTTCAACACCTGCCACAGAAACTCTGGGTCGCTGCGGCCCGCGTCCTCTGGGCTGAACTCCACATCGGCACATAGGCCACGCGCGTATTGCACCATCTCGCCCGCCGTCTCCAGCGCATCGTTGCGGCTCATCTTCAGCTTGTACTGCAGGTGAATATCGCTGGTGGCCAGGAACGTGTGAATGCGCGGCTTCTTGGCCCACTGCACCGCGCCCCAGGCTGTGTCAATATCCTTCTTGTTGCAACGGGCCAGGCTGGCAATGGTTGGGCCGTTGTCTGCCATGCCCACTTCTTTGGCAATGCGGCTCACGCTCTCAAAATCGCCGGGGCTGGCGATGGCGAAGCCTGCCTCGATGATGTCCACGCCCAGCCGCGAGAGCTGGCGCGCAATCTCCAACTTCTCGGCCAGGTTCAACGTTGCGCCGGGGCTTTGTTCGCCGTCGCGCAGGGTCGTGTCAAAAATAATGACTCGATCTTGTTCACTCATGATTTTGTGTTTGTGGCAGGTAGCCGCAGGCTTTAGCCTGCGTACATATATGAGTAACAACGTGCGACAGTTTGGCTCTTGTAACCGTTACTCGGTATATGGGTCGCAAGCTAAAGCGTGCGGCTACCCAGAATGATTTTCTCTGCAAATGATTTGGGTCGTCCGAACGAAACTTAAATAAAAATGTGGGCGCAACCCCGAAGCATGCCTAACGCAGAGGTGTAGAACTGGATGCGCAAAATCATGCTGTTATTTACTTTGATCGGGTAAACGATCATAGTCTGGTGGCTCAACATCGGGAACACGGTTCAAAATTTCCTGAACCCGTTCCCAATTTCCACGCGCAGCCCGTTGCTCAAAATAATCGCGTCCCAAAAGCAATGAGAGGTGCGCAGAAAGCGCCATCGCCACAATTTGATCCATGGGTGTTTGCTCGCGCTCTGCAAGCACAGCAACCTGTCGGTACAAATAATCTGGAATCTGAGCATTAAGTGTGGTCATTTCAACTCTCCCATCTTTTCTAAAAACTCAATAGGTGTAACAACGTCAATACCAAATCGTTTTGCTGCACTCAAGTGCCGCTTGTTGTAGCTGATGATGAAATCTGCAGCCGAATGAATCGCCAATTCCAGAACTAGATCGTCATCGGGATCACTGCCAAGCGGACGCCATCGAAAAGGTAAGCGATGATGCCTTATGGCAATGCTACACAAATCCTCAAGGATGTTTTGAATCTCCGTTTCAGTTAGGTGAGACAAGCTAGGTTGTCTGCGAATAACCTCCTCATACTCCAGCACCAATGCTGCGGAAAGATTGGTTTGCCAGCGTTCGTCCTTTAGCTTTTGGAGCAAAAAATAGGAAGCACCTTTGCGAGACATAAAGCCAGTGACAATGACATTTGTGTCTACGACAATTTGGAGCGTCTTCATATCTTTACTGCCATCACCCGAATGCGTCGGTAATCTGCAAACCACGCCCCTGCTGGGGAGCCGTCTTTTTGATTGGTCGCGCGCAGGGTCTCCTCCGCAAGCCCAATCACCTGCGACAACGCGGTTTCGGCTACGCCCTTAAACATGCCGCCACCAAACATGGTGATCCAGTTCTTCATCCCATCGTCACCTTCCAGCGGGGTGGGGCGGTCGAACAGCCAGACAGTGCGCACCTCAAAGCCGTTTCTCTCCAACAAGCCGCTGTAGTCGCTGATCGACGGGAAGAACCAGCCATGCGCCACATCTTGCCCGGTGGTTTGGTTGATGGCGCTGCGCACAGCCTGAGTGACGTGCTGCATGTTGCCCTTGCCGCCAAACTCGGCCACAAACCGCCCACCCGGTTTTAACGCACGCGCAATGCAAACAACTGCTTTCTCGGCCTCGGTCACCCAATGCAACGTGGCATTGCTAAACACCGCATCAAACGGCTCCTTGAAGTGAAAGTTGGCTGCGTCGGCGTGCACAAAGTCAATCGCCGGGTATTTCTCGCGCGCGGCCTGCACCATGCTGAGCGAGTTATCCAGCCCGATCACATCCACGCCCGCATCGGCAAGCTGCTGCGTTAGGTGGCCGGTGCCTGCGCCTAGGTCCAGAATGCGTTCGCCTGCTTGTGGCGCAAGCAGTTCCACTAAGCCCTTTGCCATCTGAAAAACGAAGGCATGCTTTTGATCGTATAAGGCGGTGTTCCAAGTTTGCATATTTATGGCTCGTATCCCAATTCTTTAGACTTTGCCAGGTCCGCATCGGCCTTGGCCTTTTGCCCAGAAGCCTTGTAAGCCCCGCTGCGGTTGTAGTAATACAGCCCCCGATCCGGGAAGATCGCAATTGCTGCGGTGTAATCGACAATCGCCTTCTTGTAATCCTTCTTGCTGTAATACACATTGCCACGCTGGTTCAGCGCATAGGCCCACTCAGGATAAAGCTCAATCGCCTTGTTCAAGTCCTTCAGCGCCTTGTCATACTCATCGCGCAAGTAATACGTCGCCCCACGGTAGCCATAGCCGGTGGATTCTTTCGGGTCTAGCGTAATGGCCTTGCCATATTCAGCAATCGCGGTCTTGTAATCCTTCTTGTCGTAATACACATCACCCCGGCTGATGAAGCTGTCGTAATCTTTCGGATCAAGCTCAATCGATTTGTCTAGGTCTTCCAACGCAGTGTCGTAATCACCATTGCCCAAATGCGCTTCGCCGCGATGCCGGTAGGCCAGCGCATACTCCGGGTTTATCTCCACCGCCGCATCTAAATCCACAATGGCTTTGTCATACGCTTCAATCTGGTTATAAGTGTCGCCACGGTTATCGTAATACACCGCGTTTTTCGGTGAATACTCAATGGCCGAGGTGTAGTCTTCAATGGCTTCTTCGTATTTATCCAGCGAAAAGTGTGAGTTGCCGCGCAAGTTATACAACGTTGCTTCATCTGGCTTCAAATCAATCGCTGTATTCAAATCATCCAGTGCCGCTTCATAGTTACTTTGGGCGTAGTACAACCGGGCGCGGCTCTCAAAAGCAAAATACTCTTTGTTGTCTTTCTCAACCGCCAGGTCGCAGTCCTCCTGCGCTTTGTCATACTCGCCCAACACGCGGTAAGACCAGCAGCGGTTTGCCAACGTCACGGCGTCGTCTGGGGCAATCTCCAGCGATTTGGTGTAATCCTCAATGGCTTTGTCTTCATCGCCCTTGCCCGAATAGGCATTGCCACGGTTGTTATAGGCCGTCGAAGATTCTGCATCGGCCTCAACGGCCTTGTCGTAGTAGGTAATCGCATCGTCGTATTCTTTGGCGTCGTAGTACACATCGCCTCGCTCGATATGCGCACTGGCGTAGCTCGAATCCAGGTCTAACGCCGCATCAAAATCTGCAAACGCCTTCTCGCGTTCGCCCAGCTTGCCATATGCCCGCCCGCGCAAGGCAAAGTAGTGCGGGTCGGTGGCGTTTGCTTTAATCGCTAGACTCAAATCGTCAACCGCATCTTCGTAGCGGGTCAATTTAATATAAGCCTCGCCACGCCCGGCATACGCCCCCGCCGTCGTGTCGCCCAGTTTGATGGCTTGGGTGTAAGCGTTCGCCGCGCCGCGATAGTCTTTGGCCTTAAACAGCTTGTCTGCATCTTTGCGCCAACTGGCTTTGTCGCGCTTGGGCGTTGCTGTAATTTTCGGTTTGGGCGTGGCCGTGCCTGCCAGCGCTAGGCTGGATTGATTACTGGCTTGGGCCACTGGCAAACTCGCCAGCCACACGCTGCCAGCCGCGGCCACGCCCATCAGACCGATACATACGCCCCGAACAAATTTGTGTTTTGGTGTGTTCATGTGTGTTTCTCCTTTGCTTATTTAACAATGACCAATCTTATCAATTACGTGCTTTTACGTGCCTTTGGCAACATGTAATAAACGCCGAGCTTCAGCCAAATTCGGTGTATTCATCTTACGTGCTCCTCTTGCGCAACAACTCGCCCGCCCTCAATCTTCATCCGATGCGTGATGCACCCCAGCATATCTCCGTCGTGGTGGCTCACCAGAATGATGCCTGTGCCTTGCGTTGCAAGCGCCTCAAATATCTCACTCAGCTCTGCGCGGAATTGCGCATCCAACCCATCAAACACCTCATCCAAAATGAGCAAGCGCGGCTTGTTGACGAGTGCTCGTGCCACCAACACCTTGCGCGCCTGCCCGTAGCTCATCTGCAAAATGCTGCGCTGCGCCAGGTCTTGCAGCCCCAGCAAATCAATCACCTCATGCACACGTTTGTCTTGCGCTTTTGTGGTTGGTTGCAGCCAGCCCACGCTGGCAAAGAACCCCGACGCAATCACTTTCGCCGCTGGCAAATCCACAAAATAGCGCGTCTGAAACTCTGCGGAAACAAAGCCAATCTGTTTCTTAATCTCCCACACGTTATTGAAATCACGTTGTCCAAACCGCTCAATGCTGCCGCCCGCGCTGGGCCACAACTCACCCAACAATAACTTCAGCAGCGTGCTTTTGCCCACGCCGTTGTCGCCCACAATCATCCAATGCTCGCCCACGTTCATGCGCCAGTTCACATCGTGCAGCACCACTTTTGCGCCTTCATCCAGCGCCACGCTGGCGTTGCAAATGTTGATGTGGAATGGCTGCGAGTCATCTTTGGTGCGCTGCTGCGTTACGTTTTTGAATCGCAGAGGGCGCTGAGGAGCAGAGGGCGCTGAGTGACTCTTATTTTCTTTCTGTGTTCCCTGCCTCTCCGCGTGCTCTGCGTGTAAAGAACCAAGCTCACTCACACGCCCACGCCTCAATTCCAGCACCCGCGTTATCGCCGGAATCAACTCGTCGCGCCGATGCGTCGTCATCAAAACTTGCGTGCCGCCCTCGGCCACCCGCTGAACCAACGCCAGCAATTGCAGCCGCGATTGCTTATCCAACCCCACGCCCACCTCGTCCAAAATCAACACATCTGGTTCACCAATCACTGCCCGCGCAATCAACACCTTGCGCAGTTGCCCTTGCGAGAGCTTGTCAAACGGCATCTCCGCCAACTCTGCAATGCCCACCTGTTGCATCATCTGCACTACGCGCCTTTTCTCGGATGGCTTGGGCTTGCGCGTCACCAGCTCGCTATCCAACAAACCCGTAAACACAATATCGTGCACCGTTAACCCGCCACCAAATTCATCGCCATACTTGCGCTGGTAGGCCCGCACATAGCGCTGCTGCAATTCGGCGCTCACCACCATCATGCGTCGTTTTATGCCGATGGCGCTCTCAGTGGCTTTTCCATCGAAGCAATACGTTCGCGTGCCGCCATCCACCGGCGCAGGCCACACTTCGCCCCGCAACAAGCGCAAGAACGTGCTCTTGCCCGCGCCATTCGGCCCCAATACCGCCCAGTTCTCGCCGCGCTTCAACTCCCAGCTAATGTGGTGCAGCACGGGGTGGCCGTTCAGGGCAACGTTGACATCGTCCAAGCGAATCAGCGCATCCCGCTCAACCATGCTTCATCGCCCACCCGCCACATCCACAATCGTTCCTGTGATATAGCTTGCCTCGTCCGACAGCAGCCACAAAATGGCATGGGCAATTTCACTGGGTTGGCCGCCCCGCTTCATCGGCACGAGTTCTTTCACGCGGTTCACTCGGTCTGGCTCGCCACCGCTGGCATGAAAGTCGGTGTAGATGAAGCCAGGGCGCACCGCATTCACCCGAATGCCCTCGGTCGCTACCTCGCAGGCTAAGCCAATCGTCAATGTATCAATCGCGCCTTTGGAGGCGGCGTAATCCACATACTCCCCTGCCGCGCCGTACTTGGCCGCACCCGATGAGAGATTCACAATCGCACCGCCTGCGCCGCCGTGTTTCGTGCTCATGCGTTTTATAGCTTCGCGTGCGCACAACAAGCTGCCAAACACATTGGTTGCAAAAATCCGTTGCAAGCGCGCAAGGTCTATTTGGTCGACACGCATTTGCTGTTCCACAATCCCCGCGTTGTTCACCAGCGCCGTCAGCGAGCCCAGCTTTTGGTCCATCGTCTCAAACAAGCGCATCACGTCCGATTCAACTGCGACATCGGCCTGAACAGCAATGGCGCTGCCACCCAAATCAGCAATTTCATCAACTACCTTTTGAGCAGCCACGCCATCACGCACATAGTTCACGCACACTGCATAGCCGCGTTGAGCGGCTAGGACAGCCGTTGCCGCGCCTATGCCACGGCTTGCTCCGGTGATGAGTAATGTGGGTTTGTCCATACCCGTTAGGCTTTGATGAAGTGCCCCAACTACAAATCCAAAATCATGTCGTGGTTGTTTCGGCCCGCTGGCTCCTCAAAGTCACCCATCCACTTAAAGCCATGCTTCTCATAAAAATGTTTCGCCCGCGCATTCGTCGCTTGTACGCCGCCCATCAACACCATGCGTTGCTTGCTTAGCTTGCGTGCCGTCACCAGCACATGCCGCATCATCACGCTGCCCAACCCTTTATCTTGGTAGTCATCAGCCACCGATGGGGCCAGCGTGCAATCCGTCGCCGTGTTCAACATCATGCCCAGTTTTGCGTAACGCGACGCATCGTTCTCGCCCACACCCAGCACCAAAATGAAATAGGCGATGACGCGCTCGTCGCCATCACTTGTGGTCGCCAACATACGAATCGTGTGTGCGTAATCATTCTCCGCGCACAACCTGTCTGCCGTCGCTTGGTCAAACGGATGTGGCC
Source organism: Roseobacter sp. (assembly GCA_043748055.1). GTDB lineage: Bacteria > Chloroflexota > Anaerolineae > J036 > Brachytrichaceae > JANMVQ01. The sequence goes on along the minus strand of JAYTNY010000685.1, from coordinate 1,613 downwards.
CATAGCGTCGCTTGGTCTCGTTGGAGAGGCTTAGAAAATAGACGCCCAAAACGTTGGCATCGTTTGGGGCCAAAGGTCGCAACACAACTGATTCGCCTGTGCTCAATGCAACGCCGACTGAGACCAGCATCGGGTCTTGTGTAATATCTGTGGGGGTTATTGGAAGTGTGTTCATTAGCCTGACAGCCTGGCTCAGCAAAATCAAAACGATGTCATAGCGCTCAAGGGGCTTCAAGCCCCTTGAGCGCTGGCGACTCGATACGCCACAAGCGCAGCTTCTAACCCAATGCGTGGGCTGCTCAAAATTGGCTTACCCAAATGGGCGCACAATGCTGCCGCGCCCGCCATAGAAGCCTGTGCCAGCACAATTACATTGCCCCTCGCTGCGGATGCCGCAAGCACCTGCGCAATCGCCTCCAAATACTTGTCTTGCTTGCTGCGCTCAAACCAAGCCCACGCGCCCTCGCATAACACCTCAACAACCTCAACCTGTTTGCCTGCGCGCGTAGCCTCATCCAGCACCAATGCCCGCGTGGGCGCAAGCGTGCTTTGCAACGTTGCTGCCACAATGATGCGCGTGCCCAATTGCACGGCCCGCGCCGCCATCGGCCTATCCACTCGAATCACATTGCTGGCCGCTTCCTCCGCGCACCCGCCGATGGTGGAGCAGGTGCATAGCACCACGCCCTCGCCGCTGAGGTCGGCCATACGCGCATTCACCTTCGCCCGCATCGCTGGCGTGATGCGCCCGGCATCCCGTGCCTCGCGCAGCAAACTCTCGTCCACCACATGCCGCGCCAAATGCTGCGCATACACATCGGGCGCAAGCTCGGCCAGCAACGCATCAAACGTTGCTATGTGGGCGGGGGAGGTGTGGAAGAAAGTGAGTTCAGGCATAGGAAGATTAGGCATTGTCAAAACACACGGTGAGCCTGACATTTTTGGATCCATATCTTTCTGATAGTTTGTGAATGACCTCAACTAAGAAATGCCATCCCCAACTCTCTTCATACAACGCCTGAATCAAACGCGGCCACACAATCTCTGATGCAAGAATCCATGTCTGCTTTTCACCGAATTTGACGAACCACTCCTCAGACAAAACTTCAAATGAGACATTCGGAGGAATTCCTCTTGACTCAGCAATTGGCAAGTCAGCCTCACTTCCCCTCACGCCAAAAAGATGCGCGAACAGTAGGTAGTTTCGCTCAGCTAAAAGATCAATCCTAACTACACCAAACCATAAATCTTCATCAGAAAAGTTGATTGTGTTTATCTCAATCCATCCATGAATATCTGCACCCATTTAGCTACTAAAAAATTGAGGCGCTGCCAAACCCGCACAGCGCCCCAATCCCCAATCCCTAATTACTCCCCGCCTTACGCCCCACCCGACCCCGGCTTCACCTCGCGCGGGTTCAGCCATGGCATCATGCGGCGCAGCTTTAAGCCTACTTGTTCGATGGGGTGATCCACATCCTGCTGGCGCAACTTATTAAACTTGGGTCGGCCCTTGGCGTTCTCGGCAATCCAATCCTTTGCAAACTTGCCGCTCTGAATCTCTTTCAGAATTTTCTTCATCTCGGCCTTTGTTTGCTTCGTCACCAAACGCG
>JAYTNY010000684.1:0-18532 GCA_043748055.1 Roseobacter sp. | reverse complement strand
GCCATTGCGCCAAACGCCCTTACGGGTGCTGGCGTCCGCCGGAGGAACAGCCGGACACGTATTGCCCGCGCTCAGCGTGCTGCGGCAGTTGAGCAAGATACTGGCGCTGCCCAATTTATCGGGCGAGACCAGGGGCGCAGCGTTCGATTTGACTCACGAACTGAGACATTCGGACGCATTACCCAAGCCAACAAATCCATCAAACGCGTTAGGCGCAGCCCGCTTGCAAGCCCTGTTCGTTGGCGAAGAAGCGGGGATGGAACGCGGATTGGTCTCCCGCGAGACGCTGAGCGGAGGACCGCTGGACGGGGGAGCGATTGAGTTTGTGCCCATTCAGGCGGGTGCGATGAACGGCGTGAGCCTAGTGCGGCAAGTGCGCGGTGCGGTGCGGCTTATTCGCGGCGTGTTCAGCGCCATAAAAATCGTGAATGCGTTTAAGCCGGATGTGGTGTTGCTGACCGGCGGCTTTGTGGGCGTGCCGGTGAGCGTGGCGGCTTGGTTGAAGCGTGTGCCGGCGGTGGTGTATTTGCCGGACATCGAACCGGGCAAGGCCTTGCAAGTGATGGCGCGGTTGGCGACGAAGGTAGCGGCGACGACGGAGGCATCGGCCCAGTTCATTGGCAAAGAGAAGTTGGTGGTGACGGGGTATCCGGTGCGCGAGGCATTTGAAACAGCATCGCGTGAGCGAGGGCGAGCGCGGTTCAACATCACCCAGAACGAGAAGGTGTTGCTGATGTTTGGCGGCAGCAAGGGCGCGCGCAGCATTAACCGCGCTGTCTTAAAAGACCTAGCAGGCCTTTTAAGGTTGGGTGTGGTGGTGCATGTGTCGGGTTCGGCGGATTGGGCCGAGGTGAGCGCGGCACGCGCGCAACTGACGCGTGAACAGCAGGCGCGTTACCTGGCGTTTGAGTATTTGCACGAGGAGATGGCCGACGCGATGGCGGCGGCAGATTTAACCGTGTGCCGCAGCGGCGCGGTGAGCCTGGGCGAGCTACCCTTTGTGGGGCTGCCCGCCGTGTTGGTGCCATACCCATATGCATGGCGCTTTCAGAAAGTGAATGCCGATTACCTGGTGCAACGCGGCGCAGCTGTGGTGTTGCAGGATGAAAAACTGGAGACAGAACTGATGATGACAGTGACACGTTTGTTGAGCGATGCGAGCAAGCTGGCAGCGATGCGGCAAGCCATGTTGGCGCTGGGCACGCGCGACGGCGCAGCAAATATTGCCAGCGTGTTGCTGCAACAGGTGAAACAAAAGGTGAGCAAAACATGATTGATGCACGATATGCGTTGTGGGCGTTTGTGCTGCTGTTTGGCTTTATCGGTGCCATGCGGCCCGCACGCAAAGAATTTCTGGTCACCATCAGCATTGTGCTGGCGCTGTACGCCGTCAACATTTTGCTCAACAAAAACGGCCAACTGGTGAACTTTGTGCCGGATGTGAACAGCACAGATGTGGCATTAAAAGAGGGCGTGCGCTTGCAGCGGCTGGCCTTGTTGGGCGGCGTGTTTTTGTTTATCGTTTTTCTGGGCTATCTGGGGCCAGCTATTTCATCGGCGGGGTTTGCGGGCAAGGGTGCAGAGGTGCGTTTGGCGCGGGCGCAGGCGGGGCTGCTGGGGTTCTTTTTGGGCGTGGTGAATGGCTTTGCCATTGTTAGCACGGTTGCCACGTATGCGCGGGCCAAAGGCGTGCAAGTGTTCGCCGATGCCAACTTTCCAGCGGCGGCTCAGCCGTATACATCGCCGCCAGCGGGTGGCTGGGATAACCTGGCTTTTCTGCGCTATGCGCCTGCTGTACTCATACCCGATGGTGTTTTGGTGGTGATGTTGGTGGTCGCGTTTTTGGTGGTGATGTATGTCTATCTATAGCTTACCTATACCCTGCTTATCCAGCCTGCTTAACAAGGAAACACCATGATTAGCTTGAGCACATTTTTGTGGATCGTTGTGGCCCTGTTTGGCTTTATTGGCTTTATGCGGCTGTGGCAGCGCGAGATTTTGGTGACAGCGGCGATAGTGCTGGTGTTGTTTTTGCTGAACCTGGTGAACCGCGATAACCGCATCTTGGATGTATTGGTGAAGCCTGCTGCCGCCGATGCTTCTGCCGTAGACCGCGAGGGCAAAAACCTGACGCGGTTTCTGGTGACAACTGGGCCGATGTTGTTGTTTTTGGCGGCGGGTTATGCCGGGCCTATTGTGGGGCTGCGGTCAGATCGCTTCCCCAACAAGAAGCGCTCGGAGTTGCAAGAGGGGTTTGTGGGGTTCATGCTGGGGGCGCTCAACGGCTTTTTGATTATTAGCACGTTTGTGTATTACGCCCGCAAGCTGGGTGTACTAGCCGATGGCAATTACCCTGCCGGGGCCAACCCGCCGATTCTGACGATGCCAGCGGGCGGCTGGGAGAAGTTCTTCTTTTATCAGGCCTCGGTGCTGGAACTGCTTTCGCCGTTTACGTTGGCGTTGGTGATGGTAGTTGTGTTTTTGTTTTTGTTGATTGCTTTGTTGTAAGAAGAGATTGGAGATTTGAGATTAATGTGCGAATCTCAAATCTCAAATCTCAAATCTCAAATCTCTAATCTCAGAATGAAAATTGAAGATCTGAACATCCACATCATGGGCATTGGCGGGGCGGGGATGAGCGCTATTGCGCGGGTGCTGCATGGGCGCGGGGTAGCTGTGAGCGGATGCGACGGCGGCCCAACCTCGTTGGGCGGGCACAGCCCGATGTTGGATGCGCTGAAAACTGAGGGCATCGAGACGTTTGTAGGGCACGATGTGGCGCACTTGGATGGGGTTGACGTAAGCACGTTTGTGTTGGCACCATCAAGCGCCATCAAACCCGATGAGCCGGAGTTGGTGGAAGCGAAGAAGCGCGGGCTGAAAGTTTGGCATCGCGGGGATTTGTTGAATGCGTTGATGCAAGACAGAGTTGGCATTGCGGTGGCGGGCACGCACGGCAAGAGCACAACCACGAGCATGATCGCCACGATTTTGATGGATGCCGAGCTTGACCCCAGTTTCATCATCGGCGCGACCCCCATCAATTTGCACACCAATGCGCGGGCAGGGCAGGGCGAGCCGTTTGTGGTGGAGGCCGATGAATATGACCGCACGTTCTTGCGTCTGCAACCCAAGCTGGCGGTAGTGACGAATGTGGAATTTGACCACCCGGATATTTACAAAGACTTGGACGATACGCTGAACACGTTTGCGCAGTTTGTGCGTGCGGTTCCGGCGGATGGGGCGGTGGTTGCCTGTGCGGATGATGCGGGGTGCGACGAGGTGTTGCGGCGGGTGAACTTGACGTCGTCCGTCGTCACCTATGGCATTCACCGAGGCTCGTGGCGGGCACTAAATGTGCGGGGCAACCCGTTGGGGGGGATGGACTTTACGGTGGTGGGGGCCGGGGCGAATGGCGAGGTGAGTGCGCCGGTGTCTTTGCGGGTGCCGGGCGAACACAATGTGCGCAATGCGTTGGCGGCGCTGGTGGTGGCTGAGGCGTGTGGGGTGCCGGTGGTGCAAGCGGCGGAATCGCTGGGGGCGTATCGTGGGGCCGACCGTCGGTTTGAGATGGTGGGCGAGGCGCGCGGTATTCGGGTGTTCGATGACTATGCGCATCATCCGACCGAGATACGGGCCACGTTGCAGGGGGCGCGGGTGCGTTACCCGGTGGGGAATATTTGGGCCATTTGGCAGCCGCACACGTTTAGCCGCACCCTTGCACTGATGGACGACTTTACAGCGGCGTTTAAGGATGCCGACCAGGTGATTGTGTTGCCGATTTACGCCGCGCGCGAGAAGGCCGAGGACTTTGGCTTTGCGGCGAACGCGTTAAACCCGATTGAGCTTTCGCGCAAGATAAAGCACAAGAGTGCGCGCAACGCCGCCAGCTTTGGCGATGCACTGGGCATCCTCATGTCTCAAGTGCGCGGCGGCGATGTGGTGATTACGCTGAGCGCGGGGGATGGGAATGTGGTGGGCAAAAGATTGCTTGAGACGTTGAAGTGAATGGGGATTGGTGAATGGGGATTAGGGAGTAGTGATTGACATGGCGCAGTTTGATGAGTTAAAAATTTTGCAACAGGCTGAGGGGATTGCAGATGATGTTTGGGGCATCGTCATTGCGTTGCCGGTTTTTCAGCGGGATGTTGTGGGTGGTCAGTTGTGCCGTGCTGCGGATTCCATAGGGGCCAACATTGCAGAATCGTTTGGGCGTTATAGCTATGGTGAGAAGTTGCAGTTTCTTTATTACGCGCGCGGCAGTTTGTTTGAGACCAAATACTGGGTGAACCGCATAGCCAAACGCCAGCTTGTCTCAAACGAGATTGCAATGAACTACGGTGAGCGATTAACCCAGCTTGCAAAGCAAATGAACTCTTTTGCGTCAGGATGGAAATCACTCAAGAATTCATCACCTAAAAATACGCGAACGCTGCGTGAGGAATCTGAGGAATACATTGCAAACCCAATAACCCATGATGACTTGTTATTCACTGACATTCAAATAGGCTGGCTTAACCAACTTAGCACGGACGTGGATCGGTTGTTGGTCTGGAACGTTCGCGTCACTGAATCACCAATCCCTAATCCCTAATCCCTCTTCTCCCATGAATCTCTCCGACCTGCAACAACGTTCGCGCCGCAACGAGCCGCTGAACCGCCACACCACATCGCGGATTGGCGGGCCGGCGGAGCTGTTGATTGTGACGCAGACGACGGACGAACTGGTGGAGGTGTGCCAGCGGGCGGATGAGATTGAGATGCCGTTTGTGGTGTTGGGGGGTGGGGCGAATATCTTGGTGAGTGATGTGGGTGTGCGTGGGTTGGTGATTATTAACCGGGCGAAAGACATTAAGTTCACTGCGCGTGGGGTGCAGGCGCGGGTAGAGGCGGACAGCGGCGTGAACTTGATTACGCTGGCGCGTGATTGTATTGAGCGCGGCTATGCGGGCATGGAATGGGCGATTGGTGTGCCGGGCACAGTGGGCGGGGCCATTGTGGGCAACGCGGGCGCGCACGGGGCCGACATCGGCGGCAATTTGTATATGGCCAAGTTGCTGAAGCGCGGGGCCGGGCCGGAGTATTGGACGAACCGGCAGTTGCAGTTTGGGTATCGCAAGAGCGCCCTCAAGCAATATGCCGCGCACGAACGCCCCATCGTGTTGAACGCGATCTTTGATTTGAAGATGGACTATCGCGCGAATCTGGAGCGGCGGGCGAGCGAACTGAATAGCAAGCGCAAGGCCAGCCAGCCACCGGGGGCCAGCATTGGCAGCATGTTCAAGAACCCGCCAAACGATTTTGCGGGCAAGTTGATTGAGGCTGCGGGGTTGAAGGGCAAGACGATGGGTGGCGCGATGATTAGCGACAAGCACGCCAACTTTTTTGTAAATACAGGCGAGGCCACGGCGATGGACGTGAAGGCCTTGATTGACCTGGCGCACGATGCGGTGCTGAGAGAGTTCGGCATTGATTTAGCGTTGGAGGTGGAGTTGGTGGGAGAGTGGGAGAAGACGAGGCGTGAGGAGATTGAAAGTGAATAGGGAATGGGGAACGATGAGCACGAAATTAAAAGTAGCCGTTCTCTACGGCGGCCAAAGCGGCGAGCATGAGGTCAGTCTCATGTCAGCGGGGTCGGTGATGGAGAATTTGGATGAAGGCAAGTACGACATCACGCCTGTGTTTATTAGCCGCGCGGGCCAGTGGGACATGGCTTTAGACAAGCTGCGCGAGTTTGATGTGGCCTTCCCGGTGTTGCATGGGCCGAACGGTGAAGATGGCACGGTGCAGGGGTTGTTGGAAGTGTTGGGCGTGCCGTTTGTGGGTGCGGGTGTTGTTGGTAGTGCGGTGGGCATGGACAAAGTTATCTTCAAAGATGTGATGCGTGCGCATGACTTGCCGGTGACGAAACACATCGTCGTGAGACGAGGGGCGAGTGACGAGCGCCGAGAGACGAGTGAAGAACAGAAACGCGTTCAGCTTGAGATTAAGGTGATTACCGAGCTGGGCTTGCCGGTGTTTGTGAAGCCTGCAAACATGGGCAGCAGTGTGGGCATTGGCAAGGTGAAAGCGATTGATGAGTTGGGGCCGGCAGTCGAAGAGGCGTTCAAGTGGGATCGCAAGGTCTTGATCGAACAAGCCGTGCCGCATGCCCGCGAGTTGGAAGTGAGCGTGCTGGGCAATGACTGTTTGGAAGCCAGTGTCGTGGGCGAGATTGTGCCCAAGCGCGAGTTCTATGACTATTCGGCCAAGTATTTGGACAAGGGCGATGAGGCCAGCGGCCTCTTAATTCCTGCGCCCATACCGGATGCGCTGAGCGTGCTGGTGCGCGAGGTGGCTGTGGAAGTGGCAGCCCTGGCCGATGTGCGCGGCATGGCCCGCGTGGACTTTTTGATGGACGGTGAGACAAAAGAAATTTACGTGAACGAAATCAACACGATCCCCGGCTTTACCGAAATTAGCATGTACCCCAAGCTTTGGCTTGCCAGCGGCATGACGTATGCGGGGTTGTTGGATCGGTTGATTGAGCTGGCGCTGGAGAAAGAGTGAATGGGGAGTAGGGATTAGTGATTGAATTCACCAATCCCTATTCACCAATCCCCAATCCCTATGAACTACCCACCCCGCAGACCCCGCAAGACCAACTCGAACACACGGTTTGATGTGGCGTTGCGTCAGCGCCGCGCCACGACTGTGAATGGGCCGCGCCTGTCGCCTCGGCTGCGTTTTGCGTTGGCGGCTGTGGTGTTGGTCGTGGGTGCATCGGTGGCGGGCCTAAGCTGGTTTTGGAGCGATGCGTGGCGCGTGAGTGCGATTACGGTGCGCAACAGCACCAGCGTGCCGACTGATCGTGTGATGGCGGCCAGCGGCATCCAGGGCGAACACACGCAGTTTGTGGATTTGGCCGCAGCGGCCCAACGCATCGATGAGCTGCCGGGGATCGAGGCCGCGCAAATTGTGTGTTCGTGGGATGGGGCATGCGAGATCGCCATCAAAGAAACCAGCGCCATTGCCGTGTGGCAAAGCGGGGTTGGGCAAGTGTGGGTGGATGGCGAACGCAAGGTGCAGCAGTTGGCCGATAAAGCCCCGGCGCAAACTGCATTGGTGGTGCGCGTGGAATCCGGTAGTCTGCCCTCCACCGAAAAGTTGATGGACGCGCGCGTGGCGCGGGCGTTGACCGAATTGAGTAGCGTGCAGCCCGACGTAAAGCAATACGTCTACTCACCAGAGTTTGGCCTTAGCTTTACGCGCTTCGGCCACACCGTGCGACTGGGTGTGAGTGAATACGCAGGCGCGATGCGTGACAAACTGGACGCGCTGAGCAAACTAGAAACCTGGCTGACCGCAAAAAACATCCAGGCGCGGGTAATAGATGTGCGGTTTCCTGAAGCAGCGTTTTATCTGAAGTAAATAGTGAATGGGGATTAGTGATTAGTGAGTCATTGACTAATCACTAATCCCCATTCACCAACAATCATGGCAGAACCAAAGACAATCGTTGGCATAGATGTGGGCGACACAAAAATTGTGACGCTGGTGGGCGAAGCACAGGGCGTTTCGCATGGCATGCAAGGTGCCGAAGATGGCGCGGGCTTTGAGATTACCGGTGTCGGCATCGTGCCGTCCAAAGGCGTAAAGCGCGGGCAGATTATTAACGTGGCGGATGCGACGGCGGCGATTCGGGAATCGTTGGATGGGGCGCAACGCTCATCGGGCGCGAAGATTACGCACGCTATTATGACGATGGATGGCAGCCACATCGGCAGCCAGAACAGCCACGGCGCAGTGGCGATTGGGCGCGGCGATCAGGGTGTTTCGATAGACGACATTAGTCGCGGGCTGGAAGCCGCCCAAGCCATCAGCGTGCCCAACAACCGCGAGATTATTCATGTGATTCCGTGCCACTTTAAGGTGGACGACCAGGACGGCGTGCGCAACCCGGTGGGCATGTTGGGCTATCGGCTGGAGGTGCAGGCCCACGTGGTAACCGCGATGACGACGAGCGTGCAAAACCTGCTGAAGTGTGCGCATGGCGCGGGCATCGAGGTGAGCGAGTTTGTGTTGTCGTCGCTGGCCTCGGCAGAGGCCGTACTCACGCCGACCGAGAAAGAGATGGGCGTGATGTTGGTGGACATCGGTGGCGGCACCACCAACATTGCCGTGTTTACGGACGGCGCGGTGTGGCACACCAAAGTGCTGGATGTGGGCGCGGGCCACTTCACCAGCGATCTGGCGATGGTGCTGCGCCTGCCGATGGAGACCGCCGAGCGCCTGAAGGTGAGCTACGGCCACGCTAACCCGACCGAGGTGCCGTACGACCATCCACTTGTTGTGAACGGGTTTGGCGATGAGCCAAACGTGACGATTCAGCGCCGCGAGATGGCCGAGGTGTTGCATGCCCGCGCCGCCGAGCTATTTGATTTGGTGGGGCAAGAAGTGAAGCGCAGCGGCTACGACGGCCTGTTGCCCGCAGGCATGGTGCTGACCGGCGGCGGCTCGCAATTAGTTGGGTTACGAGAGATTGCGCGTGAGGTGACGCAATTGCCAGTGCGTTTGGCCAAGCCAGCGGCGCTCAAGGGTTTGGTGGATTCGTTGAACAGCCCGGCGTTTGCAGGCGCGGTGGGTCTGGTGAATTGGGGCATGCACGGCGTGGTGGCAAAGCCCAGCAAGCGCAGGCGTGGCGGTGGAGGTGGGTTTGATTTGGGCGGTTGGTTTAGGAATTTGTTGCCGGGGTGAGAGAGTCAGAGATTGTGTCAAGCGGCTTATTGCCTGTGATTGCTTTAACCTCAAGAGAAATATTTAATGACAATGAACCCACTTCCTTTTGCACTCTACGAAAGATGTCGTAAGACGTTACTGCAATGTGACGCGTTTCAGAACGATTCTTATTTAAGGACTGTATTTATCACCACCGAATTACATGAATTGCGTGACGAACTACCTGAAGCTAACAACAGGAAGCAAAGGGTGGAACGATGTATTGACTATTTAACGACACGCAAGTGTACAGATGGAAAGTCAGCTTTACCCGTTTTTTTGAATCGACTATGTGATAAATATGATGAAGGTGATGCGCTTCATGGAGAGCTTGAGTCGGTAGCCATAGAAGTTGAGGCTGTTTTGCTAACTCTAAGCGTTGAAAATTTATCAATGCCATCAGTTAGCAGGGCCGAGTTACGACGCAAGATGGCAACGGGCTTTAACCTGTCTGATCTTGAGAATCTTTGTTTTGACATGGAAATAGATTATCAAAGCCTTCGTGGGGAAGACAAGGAATCGAAAACGCGCGAGTTGATTTCGTACTGTGAAAGAAATGGAAGGGTTAATGAATTGGTGAAGAATTGTCGTGAACTACGGCCTAATGTCGATTGGTAAGGGTATTGTGAACCAACGTGTGAGCAGGCAAGAGTTGAAATGAACACAACAAACCCAAATCCCACCGCCATCAAAGCCATCGCCATCGGCGCGGGCGCGCAGAACGCGCTGAACCGCATGATGGCCGATGCGTTGTGCGGCGTTGAGTTCATCGCGCTAGACACCGACCCGCAGGCGTTGGACTTGAGCAAGGCCGCCATACGTGCCTGCATCGGCCAGGGCGCAACGCAGGGCAACCCCAGCGCGGGCGAACGCGCCGCCGAAGCCAGCGCCAATGTGATCCAGCGTTTGCTCGGCGGGGCCGAGATAGTGTTTGTGGTGGCGGCGTTGGGCGGTGGCACGGGCAGCGGGGCAGCACCTGTCGTAGCACGCATCGCCAATTCGCTGGGCGCATTGACGATTGGGGTGGTCACGCTGCCCTTCTCGTTTGAAGGCACGCCGCGCAACCGCAATGCCGAGCAAGCCCTCGAAAGATTGCGCGGGCAGGTGGATGCGTTGATCGTGATTGGCAACGACCGTTTGTTAGCGCGGGTGGACAAGCACGCCAGCTTGCGGGATAGCTTTCATGTGGCAGACGAGGTGATGGCGCAAGCAGCGCAGGGCTTGAGCGATCTGGTGGCGCGGCCAGTTCTCGTCAATTTGGATGTGGCCGATTTGCGGATGCTGTTTAGAGACAGCGGTGAGGTGATGATGGTTGTGACAACGGCCAACGGTGAGAATCGCGCACGAGCAGTGGCCGAGCAGGCCGTCTCATCGCTCAGCAAGACGTTGGACGGTGCGGAGGGCGTTGTGTTCAACATCACGGGCGGTGAGGATATGAGTTTGTTTGAGGTGAGTGAAATTGCTAATTTGATTCGAGCGGCGGCGCACCCAGATTGCCGCGTGATCTTTGGCGCGACCATGGACGAGAAGATGAAAGACGAAATACGAGTGAGTTTGTATGCAACGGGGATGTGAGTAAGAGGTTAGCAATCATTTAGCAACATTGCACGCAACTTGGGAATTAATCCTACAAATTCCTGTTTTACGAGCAAAGTTGTGGATAACTGTCTTGACAGTGTGGATATGTTTAATAGAATCTGTGGACTTCTTTGTGGGTTCACGCAATATTTTGACAAGTGAGTAGGACACGAGTCATTACAGAACAGGGGTAGAACAACTATGAACGACTATCGCGGGCCAGCCTCAACGGCACAAGTAGCGGGCGAATCGCCTGCCAAAATTATGGTGGTGGGTGTGGGCGGCGGCGGCCAAAACGCCGTCAACCGCATGATTGATGAAGGACTGACCGGCATTGACTTCATCGCCATCAACACCGACCAGCAAGCGCTGGCCTTCAGCAAGGCCCCCACGCGTGTGCGCATCGGCGAAAAGGTAACGCGTGGCCTGGGCGCAGGCAGCAACCCCGAACTGGGCGAGAAGGCCGCCGAAGAAAGCGCCGATGAGCTGTATAGCCTGCTCAAAGGAGCCGATATGGTATTTATTACCTGCGGCATGGGCGGCGGCACGGGCACCGGCGCAGCCCCCATCGTGGCGCGTATCGCCAAAGAGCTGGGCGCACTCACCATTGGCGTGGTCACGCGGCCCTTCTCGTTCGAGGGCACCCCACGCATGCGCTCGTCCGAAGCGGGCATCGAGAAGTTGAAAGAGCATGTGGACACGCTGATCGTGATTCCGAACGATCGTTTGCTGGCGATTGTGGACAAACGCGCCAGCTTGCAGCAATCGTTCAAGGTGGCCGATGAGGTGTTGCGTCAGGGCATCCAAGGCATCAGCGAAGTGATTACCGTGCCCGGTTTGATTAACCTGGACTTTGCCGATGTGCGCACAATTATGAACGAGGGTGGGGCTGCGTTGATGGCGGTAGGCGAGGCGAATGGTGAAGGCCGCGCCCGCACGGCTGCCGAGCAGGCCATCGCCTCCAGCTTGTTGGATGTGACGATTGATGGTGCGCGCGGCATCTTGTTTAACATCACCGGCGGCGATGACATGAGCTTGCACGAAGTGACTGAGGCCGCGAACTTGATTCGCGCTGCGGCGCACCCGGATTGCCGTGTCATCTTTGGTGCAGTCATTGACCCGAACATGAAGGACAAGATGCGCATCACCGTTGTGGCGACGGGTTTCGATCAGGACGCCGCCACCGGTCGGGCGCGCTCCTTTCGCGCTGCGGCGAATGCTGAACGCCCACGCACGCTAAACACCAGCAACACAAGCAACCCCACGCGCATCTTGCAGCGCACCGAAGTGGCACAAACCGTGGGCAGCGAACCCGCGCCCACGCAGACGTATGTGCAGCCCTCGCTCGACCCCGACAACCTCGAGTTGCCGTCGTTCTTGCGCCGCCGCTAATCCGCAGAAAGTTTTACACGAAGAAGCGAAGAACCGAAGGATTATTTCTTTGGTTCTTCGCTTCTTCGTGTTTATAGTCTTTACGCACGTTTTAATGGATTTGGCAACTGGCTTTTGGGTTAGTTGCAGCCCCTGCCGCTTTTCATATACTCCGCCCACTTTCGCTTTGGCTTGATGCTTGCCTAATGGCATACGTCCCCTGCATCGGCTGGCAGCGATATCTTAAATTTCCCAAAAGTCGTCTGCAGTTTTCGCTCAGCATTGTTGACACGTAGGGTAACTCTTGCCTACAATACGCGCCCGGCGATGCCCAATATATGGCGGTAGTGCAAACGTTCTACGCCAGATATTGGCATAGAGGGCGTTTTTTTGAGGTTGGCTTGTCAAGAGGCAACTGCTTAGACTTCGGCAAAAAAGGCACAAGAACACAGCATGAAATGTCCCTTCTGCGGCTCCAGTGATACCCACGTTGTTGATACCGTGCGCGAACCCTCGGGTGGCATCCGTCGCCGCCGTTCGTGCAAGAAGTGCGAGAAGCGTTTTAGCACGGTGGAGCGCGTAGTGGAGACCATGCCGCTGATTATTAAGCGCGGCGGCAGGCGCGAACAGTTCAACCGCGACAAGGTCCTCGAAGGCATCAAGATCAGTTGCGCCAAGCGCCCGGTCAGCGCCGCCGATATTGACCGGCTGGCCGACCAGGTGGAGGCGCAGACCGTGGCGCTGAACAAGGCCGAAGTGCCCGCGCGCGAAGTGGGCGACATGGTGTTGCGCGGGCTGCAAGCGTTGGACGAAGTGGCGTATATCCGCTATGCAATTGTGTATCTGAATTTGAAAGATTTGGAGAGCGTGCAGCGGGAGATTGGGAAGTTGTTGGGTGAGCGATAAAGCGCCATCGAGCTAAAAATAAAAGAAGGGAGAGACAAAGAAATGATTGTAAGTGCTACATCAACTCAAGTGCAGAAAGACATCAAGGATGTCAACGAATTGACTGGGCTAGGCGAGAAGATTTTCTTGGATCGTTATGCCGTGAAGGATATGACGCGCAAGACGCTGGCGGTGGGTGACACAGTGATTGTGATAGTTGATCCTAAATCTAACCAGCGCGAGATTGGCACCGTGACGAAGATGACCCCACCTAACGTTGAGGTTGAGTTGAGGGATGGCAGCAGCATGACTGCGCCGATTGAGCATGTGGACAAGCCGCTGGAGACGAACGCCGGGCAGATGATGGACCGCATTGCGCGGGGCATTGCGGCGGTGGAAAAGACCGAGGCTGCGCGTGGCGAATGGGAAGCTAGGTTCCGCACCATGTTGGAGGGCTTTAAGTTTGTGCCAGCCGGGCGCATTCTGGCGGCGGCGGGCAGCGACCAGCAACTAACTTTTTATAATTGCTACGTAGTGCCAAGCCCCAAAGATTCACGCTCAGGCATCATCACCACGCTCTCGCAGATGACCGAGATCATGTCTCGGGGTGGTGGCGTGGGCATTAACTTAAGCTCGTTGCGGCCCAAGCACAACTATGTGCGCGGGGTGAACGGGCGCTCCAGCGGCTCGGTGTCGTGGGGCGCGTTGTATAGCTTTGTGACAGGCCTGATTGAACAGGGTGGTTCGCGGAGAGGCGCGTTGATGTTGATCTTGAATGACACCCACCCGGATATTTTTGATTTCATCAGCAGCAAGCGCACGGCGGGCAAGATTACTAACGCTAACATCAGCGTGGGCGTGAGCGATGGGTTGATGGCAGCGGTGAAGGCCGATGGTGATTGGCATCTTGAATTCCCCGACACTGGACATCCCGATTACAACGAGGCCTGGGATGGCGACCTGGAAGTATGGCGGGCCAGCGGGCGGCCGGTGATTCGGCACAAGACGGTGAAGGCACGCGATGTGTGGAACGCGGTGATTGAGAGCGCATGGGCCAGCGCCGAGCCGGGCATCTTCTTCCGCGACCGCTACAACAAGATGAGCAACTCGTGGTACTTCGCGCCGATTATTTGCACAAACCCATGCGTTACAGGTGATACGTTTATTTACACGGCGAACGGGATGCAGCGGGCGAAGGCGTTGTACGAATCGCGCCAAACGCTCTCGACAGTGTTGGATGGGCGGTTCGGCCATGCTGAGGCGACGACACCGGCATCGGTGGTCTTCCGCACCGGCACTAAGCCGGTGTTCAAGCTGACCACGCGTGAGGGTTACACCGTGCGGGCTACGGCGGATCATCGCATCATGACGGCGCAAGGCTGGGTGGAGCTTGGTAAGTTGAGCAAAGGCGACAAGGTTCACATTTTGAACCGCAAGGGCGGCTTTGGCAGCGAGGGCAACCTGGAGCTAGGCCGCGTGTTGGGCTGGCTGGTTGGCGATGGCACGCTGAAGACTGACGAAGCAGTGCTCTCGTTCTTTGGTGATGAGAAGCGTGAACTTGCGCCGCTGTTTGCCGGACACGTCAACACATTGGTCGCGCCGTTGACGCGCACCAAGCGTGAGTACGCCATCCACCCGACCGAAGTGATTGAGCGCGACGAGGCACGGGTGTCTTCGGCACGGTTGATGACAATTGCGGAGGCGCATGGCTTGACCGTTGAGAAGCACCGCGTCCCGGAGTCGGTATTTACTGGAACCAAAGAGATGCAGCGTGGCTTTTTGCAGGCGTTGTTTACGGCAGATGGCTCGGTGCAAGGCAACTTTGAGAAGGGCGGCAGCGTGCGCTTGGCAGCGAACAGCTTGAAGCTGTTGGAAGGCGTGCAGCAAACGCTGCTGAACTTTGGCATCGCCAGCCGCATTTACCAGAATCGGCGAGCAGCGGGTTACCGGATGATGCCGGATGCCAACCGTGAGCCAAAGCAGTATTGGTGCGAGGCGCAACACGAGTTAGCCATCACCAAGCGCAACATGGTGACTTTTAGCGAGGCGATTGGCTTTTTGACCGAGCGCAAGCAGGAACGGCTGAGCCAATTTGTGACGGGCGGCAAGCGCGGCGTGTATGCCGAGTATTTCGTGGCGCGGGTGGAGGCAGTTGAGGCTGATGGCGTTGAGGATGTTTACGATTTGAACGAGCCGCTGACCCACTCGTTCATTGCCAACGGCATTGTGGTTCACAACTGTGGTGAACAGGGCTTGCCCGCTTGGGGCGTGTGCAACCTCGGCGCAATCAACCTGGCCAAGTTTTACGATGCAGCCAAACATGATGTGCAGTGGGATGAGTTGGGCAAGACCGTGCGCTACTCGGTGCGCTTCTTGGACAACGTGATTGATGCCACGCCATATTTCTTTGACGAGAACCGCGACCAGCAGAGCAGCGAGCGGCGCGTGGGTTTGAACACAATGGGTGTGGCCGAGCTGATGATTCGCCTGGGTATTCGCTATGGCAGCGACGAGAGCGTGGCCTGGCTGGACAAGTTGTATGAGTTCATCGCCTCAAACTCATACGAGGCCTCAATCGACATTGCCAAAGAGAAAGGGCCGTTTAGCGCATTCGATGCGGCGAAGTTCAATCAGAGCGGCTTTATGCAGAGCATGCCTGCGCGCATCCGAGAGGATGTGGCCAAGCACGGCATCCGCAATGTGACGTTGCTGACGCAAGCGCCCAACGGCACGATTGGCACGATGGTGGATACCAGCACCGGCATTGAGCCGTTCTTCTCGTGGACGTATTACCGCAAGAGCCGCCTGGGCTTGCACGAGCAGAATGTGCCGTTGGTGGACGAGTGGTTGCAAGCACATCCAGGCCAAGCCTTGCCGGATTATTTTGTGACGGCGATGTCTTTGACACCCGAGGAGCATGTGCGTGTGCAGGCGGCCATTCAACGTTGGGTAGATTCGAGCATTAGCAAGACGTGCAACGTGCCGAACAATTATTCGATAGACGACGTGCGCAAGCTGTATGAGTTTATGTATGACAGCGGCTGCAAGGGCGGCACGATCTATCGGGATGGCTCGCGCGATGAACAAGTGTTGATGCTGAAGATGGACGACAAAGCGGATGTGAAAGCGGAGGGAGCGGAGAAGAAGACCGAGGCTACTGCGCCGAAGAAGCCTGCACCCGTTGTGGCCCCGTTGCCGATGCAGCGGCGCGGTATCACCATCAGCAAACACACCCCGCTGGGCACGGTGCATACCACCAGCAACCACGATGAAAATGGCGAGCCGTTTGAGGTGTTCACGACGATTGGCAAGGCCGGCAGCGATTTGCAGGCCGACGCCGAGGCGATGGGCCGCCTGATCTCGTTGGTGTTGCGGATTGATTCGCCAGTGTCGCGGCGCGAACGGCTGGGGCTAATCGTCTCGCAGTTGGAGGGAATTGGCGGAGCGCGCTCGGTGGGCTTTGGCATCAATCGGGTGACCTCCATGCCGGATGCGCTGGCAGCCACGCTGCGCGAGATGTACTTTAATGAGAACGTGCAGCCAGTGGTGGTGCCGACGGTGCCAGAGGCGACGCCGGTTTACACCAATGGACACGCCGCGAATGGCATCGGCAAACACGCAGTCGAGCCAACGCGGGTGAGGCTACCCGGCGCGGATTTGTGCCCGGAGTGCGGCATGGTGACGCTGGTGCGCTCGGAGGGGTGCAAGAAGTGCGAGACGTGTGGGTACTCGGAGTGCTGATGCGAGGGGCGAACGCCGAATGGCGAATGATGGGTAGGTGAGGTTTACCGCCGCAGTTCTTGAGAAGGGCTGCGGCGAAATTCTTAGAATGGAAATAAAAGATCTGGCTGGGCTGAGCCAACCGCTAACAAAATTGGTTGAAGTGGTATCTGCAGGAATTGGGAACTTATTCAAACCAACTCTAATGAAACGACTTGCAGATGCAAAAGGATATGAAATTCGTCAAATAGCATCTGCAGTGAATGATGCTCAGAATTTGCTTGGCAAAGCTGAATACAAGACTGCTGATCTGACCATTACCCCTCTAGATGCGGGTCCGATAGGACATGAAGCTCTTACTTTGGAAGCCCGCACCAACGCACGTGTTACCTATCAAGAAAAGAAAAAGCAAGAAAACATAGAGCAGATATCTCAGTATGCTGCTCAGCAATTGCAAGATGTTGATCGCGTTTCAAACGAAAAGTTAGATGACGATTGGGTATCCCACTTCTTTGAGGTTGCTCCAACGATTTCCAGCGTTGAAATGCAAAAACTCTGGGGGAAAATTCTTGCCGGTGAAATTAGTAAGCCGGGGTCATATTCTCTGCGGACATTGGCTTTTTTAAGAACGTTATCAAAGAAAGAAGCAGAAATTTTTACGAAGTTTGCGCATTATGCAATGCGCGTATCTCGAAACGAGCGCGCATTTTTAATTGATCCTGAGAAGGATGATGATATGCGGAGAGTTTCAGGAATCAGCTTCGTTGAAATTTTGCTTATGCGAGAACTGGGACTCGTACTTACAGATAGCGGAGGAATTCGTCAAGTAATTGAACATAAGACCGGTAAGCAGGCCTCGCATCTGCGATATAGCAATGCTCTGATCGTTGTTGAATCAACAGAAGCATTTCAAAAAGAATTACCAATAGTGCCTTTCAGTACTATTGGCAATGAGTTGTTGACCTTGATCGTCGTCCCATTTGCGAAGGAGTACGTAGGCATTATTGCAAATCACTTGATTGATGAAACAACAAAAGTCCGTTTTGGATTCATTACAAAGGAAGCTGAGGACGGTTCTGTAATAGCGAGCCATGTAAGTGAAGTGCTGATTGTCTACGACCAACCAAATGAGCTAACCGATACGAGCCGTGTAAGCATATCTGACCATCAAGTTTGACTCCTCTCCCTCGCTCGATGTTGCCTCGACTGGAACGCAACTCGATTGGTGCCCGCAACATCGAACGGGGGAGGGCCGGGGAGGGGGCCGAGCACACTAACCCCCTCCCCAACCCTCTCCCGTAAATAGCTTTGCAGCGTGGTCAGTCTCGCAGCCGAGTTAGCACGCTATTTGCGGGAGAGGGAGATGCGGCTCCCTCTCCTGTTCGATGTTGCCTCGGCTGGAAAGCAACTCGATTGTTGCTAGCAACATCGAACGGGGGAGGGCCGGGGAGGGGGCCGAGCGCACTAACCCCCTCCCCAACCCTCACCCGTAAATAGCTTTGCAGCGTGGTCAGTGCCGCAGCCGAGTTAGCGCGCTATTTGCGGGAGAGGGAGACGCGGTTCCCTCTCCTGTTAGCGTAGCGGCGGGGTCGGGGGTCATCCCCTCTACTTCGCGCCCGGTGGCGGATTCGTCGGCCCATGCGTTCTGTTGCACCCTTTCTTCACCACAGTCTTACCCGGCGGCGGGTTGGTCGGCCCATTTTTGCGATAGCAGTTGCTGGCCGCAGTCTTGCCTGGGGGTGGGTTGGTGGGGCCAGCGAACGCCACTTGCGTCGCAGCACCCATCGAGACAAGCAAAGCGGCGGACACCACAGCGAAACGAACGTTGAATTTATTTGCGAACATGCGAAAACCCTCCAAAGAAATGAATGTGAACATTTGCGCTTGAGGTAACACAAGGGGCGCGGGCCGATATGTGAGGGCAAAGAATGCGCGCAGGGTTTGGGTGAAGCATGGCGGGTCACCTCAATTGCACGGGGCGAATCATAACCACATAACGCTTTTGGTAATTGATAGCGATTCGTTTGCAAAGTTGCGGCTTGGCCCGGCGGGTGTGTCAGGATTGCGATAAACTCGGCACACGCAATGACCGAATCAGCATCTTCAAGCCGCTTGGCCGACCTTGAGAACCAGTTGCACTACTTGGATCAACCTGATGTGCCCACGCCTGAGTTGGTGGATACGCTATATGACTGCGCGCGCCTTGTGGCCGAGACCGACC
>JAYTNY010000683.1:0-4217 GCA_043748055.1 Roseobacter sp. | reverse complement strand
TGCGACAGTTGAGTTCGTAACCGGCTAAAGCCTCGACTCCAATTTTTAACCTATGACAAACGTTTTGGTTTTACACGGCCCCAACCTCAACCTGCTCGGCTTGCGCGAGCCGGAGGTGTATGGCCGTACCACACTCAGCGACATTAACGAGCGACTCGCCGTGCTAGCCGAATATCGCAATGCCACGTTGCGAACGCTGCAAAGCAACCATGAGGGCGCGCTGATCGACGCGCTGCACGAGGCGCGAACATGGGCCGAGGGCATCGTCATCAACCCCGGCGGCCTCACGCACACCAGCGTGGCCCTGCGCGATGCGATTAGCGGCGTGGCCTTGCCCTGCGTCGAGGTTCACCTCAGCAACATTCACAAGCGCGAAGAGTTTCGGCATCACTCATTTATTTCTGGTGTGGCGCTTGGGGTGATTGCGGGCTTTGGCTGGCGCAGCTACTTGCTGGGGCTAAATGCGTTGCTTGATTTTTTGGAAGACAAGAAAGATACGTAACACCGAGGTGCCCGGCACTTACAACTCAATCCACTCAATCCACTCAATCCACCAACACAATCGGCAAATAAACCAGCGTCACCCTGTCTAACAAGCTCTCCATCACCGGGCCAACATCGGTGGTGTTGCTCAGGGTATCTACGGCCGTGAGCCAATAGTTGTAGAACGCATCGGCCTGCACCGTGCCATCCACAAACGAATAGCCTTCTTCTTGCGCGTGAGCAGATGAAACTGATTTGGCGTTGCGGCTCACCCGAATCAACTCGCTCGTCAGTAATTGCGCATCGTTTCTGTTGATCGTGTTGCTGCGATACACATGAAAGCCCGCAAGGTTGTTGGCCTGCGCCGCATTGCTCGCCAAAGACCAATCCAGCCGCGCCCCTTGCTCACTCATCAACACACTCAGGTTAATTTGCGCAGCCAGCGTGCTGGTTATTACGTTTTGTGGCGCAGCCAGCGCCGTGCTGGGCACAATCTCGATGAAGCAAATTTTGTTGTTGCTGCTGCCGGGTGCGTTGTCAATGGTCAGCCGCCCATCGGCCACCAACACCGTGGCTGTGCCGGTGATCCAGCGTGTGGCACTGGTCGGCGCACCCTCTACCAACAGCACACCCTCGGCGGCAATTTTGTAAATGCTGTTGGTCGCCGTCGCATCGCCCACCACAATCGTCACGTTGTAGTGGCCGTTGGGCAGCGCAATCTCCCAACTGCGCGTGGCGTTGCGCTGCATAAAGGCAAACGTGTCGAAGTGTTGATCGGGTGAGTTACTGGCATTGCGGTCGCGCGTGTTTTTTGTGTTGTCGCTGCTCCAGCCGTAGCCATAGCCGTTGCCTCGGTTGGCAAACTTGCTGCCCGCATCTACCAAATAGCCTGGATAGCTGGGCGCGGCACCCGGTTGAAAATTGATTTCGATAGTGCCCGGCTCTGGCGTGCGGGTAGGCAAAACGATTGCAGTGGGAGCGGGTGGCCCAGGGGTGGCTGTGGCCACAACCGGCGTGCTGGTCGGCGATGCAACGGGTGTGTGGGTGGGGGTTGGCCCTTGTGTCGTAATGGTCAGCCATTGTGCCGAGGCTGGCCCCCAGTTGTTGTCGCCATCGCGCCCGCGCACAAACAGCGTGTGCCGCCCCACGCTCCAACCGCTTGTGTTTAACATCGCCGTTGCAATTTCGCTGCTCGTGTTAAACGCGCCATCCTGCGCGGCCATTGCGATGGGTGTGCCGCCAGCCCAGGGCGGCGTGTCCACGTAAACCTCGGCGGCGCTGATGGCTTGCACGGCGGGGCGGTCTATGCTGCCGAGCGCGTTGCCTAGCCGCCCGTCGTCAATCACCGCGTTCACAATCACATTGTTGCCCGCAGTTGTGGTCGTTAAATTGATTGATGGTGTGAGCGTGTTTGGCCCGAATGCGGTGGCATAGGGTTGCCGGGCGCTTTTGGCCGCATACACAAAGGCATTTTTATTCAGCGGCCAAAACGTGCCATCCTGGCAACTATAGGCTGGGGTAAACCCACTGCACGCGCCGCTAGATGGCCCGATCTCATACGTAAACCCCGGCACCCCCAAGGTGCCGTACACCCAATCGTCTGTTGTTCCCGTCGTTGCATATAAAATCTGGTCGCCGGTGCCGGTTACATAGTTGTTGAAGTAGCTCATGCGGAAAGCCAGCGTGCGCAGTTCGGCGTCGTTGGGCGCAAAGCCATCGCTGGTCGAATCGCCAAAGGGCAGTAACAACAAGTCGCTGTAGCTGTGCAAAGTAATGAACACGCCGCGTGTGGTGCTGGCGGCGGCATCGGTGCGGGCTGGGCCTCTGGTGTCGGGGAATAAATTGGCCGCAAGCTGTTGCAAAAAATATTGTTCGGGTTCGCTCGCGCCGTTTGTGCCGCGAAAAGTTAAATCGCATGGGTAGCTACTGGTGCCCAAGCCCCCCCAGTTGGCAGTGCTGGCGTTGCGGTTCAAATCGATGCCAAACTGGCTGCTGCTGGTGGGTGGGTTGCTGCACACGCCTTGCGTGTTGTTGGCGTTCTTGCGCTGCAAATAGGGGCTGCTGCCACCTTGTTCCACAATGGCGCGGCCATCTGGGTTCACCACCGGAATCACCCATAGTTCGTTGTAATCCAATAACGCCGTAATGTCTGGGTCGGCGTTGTAGCCCTCTATCAGCAAGTCCATCCAGCGCCAGGCCATCTCGCTGGTGCTCAGCTCGCGGGCGTGAATGGCCGCCATCAGCAAAAAGCGCGGCTTGGTGCTGTTGGGGTTTAGTGCGCAATCGCCTGCTTGCTTCTTGGTGATGCAAATGGCGCGAAGATCAAACCCGCCCAGCCCTTGCAGCTTCTTCCACGAGTCGCCGTAATCCACCCCCGTCGCCAAATCGGGCCGAGCCGTTGCGATGCTATCGAGATGGGCGTAATGCTCGGCGACGGTTCGATAGCCATTGAAGTAAGTCTCGGGCGCGTTCGTCCCCAGCGCTTGCGACACACTCACCTCAAAGCCCTGTGCCATCAGCTTGCGCTGCACCTCGGCATCGCCCATCACAAACAACGCGTTATCTTTGCGCATCTCCAACACATCCCAACCGCCGTTCACTAGGCGCTGGGCCTCGCTGGGTGTTTTCACTATCACGCGCAAAATCAAAATGGGCAGAGTGCTGGGTGTTGCAGTACTTTTTGGGGATTGGCCTGCTGCCGTGCTGGTGCCGCCTGCCAAAGTCAAGCTAATAAGGGCGCAGTTACACAATAGCAGAACCACGAGCGCGGCAAGGCGCTGAAATGAGAATCGATGCATGTAAAAGGATTATCTCTGTTCTAAATCTGAATAAGCTCTAGGTGAGGGTAGGCCTTTAGTCGGAATTGATGCAACGTACTGCAACGATGACAGTTGTGAGGTGCGACTGTTAGCAATTCCCAATCTGAACCAAACTTGAGTAAAGGTGCATTTTGCAAAAGGGGCAAACTTTGTCTTGCAGTCGATTTTCGTAGGGGCGCAGCACTGCTGCGCCCCTACCATGTCCTTTCGCAAGATGTCTGCCCCTAATAAAAAATGCACCCCTTGGGTAAATAGTCCACAGGACTTCGCTATGCTCAGCACCCGATTTCAAATCGGGTGCGCCAATGGTACGAAATAAGCGAGTTACGGCGTGCCGGGCAATGCCACCGATTCATCCTTCGACTTCGCTCAGGACGGCGGCTAGGCATAGCGAAGTCCTGCGGACTCGCTCGGCGTTTTGTTCGATAGCGTTCAGATTGAGAATTGCTGTGCAACTGTGAGGTGCCAACCTCCCTATAATCGCCCTCGTGATTTCTCCGACTCCCCAGTGCATCATCGTCAAAGTGGGCACCAGCACACTCACCGCAGGCACCTCCAAGCTCAACCGCCGCCGCATGCTGGCAATTGCGCAGCAGTTGGTGCAACTACGCGAGCAAGGCCACCAAGTGGTGCTGGTTACATCGGGCGCACAGGCCGCCGGACGCGAGCGCCTCGGCTACACCACATCGCCCAAAGAGATGCCCTTGCGCCAGATGCTGGCCGCCGTGGGCCAAACGCATTTGATGCTGGCGTGGGAGCAAGTGTTTGGTATGTTCGATGCGCAGGTTGCGCAAGTGCTGCTTACGCGTGCCGATCTCGGCGACCGCCGCCGCTACCTCAACGCCCGCGACGTGTTGCAAGCCATCTTGCAAAACCACATCGTGCCCGTCATCAACGAGAACGACGCAGTAGCCA
>JAYTNY010000682.1:0-5389 GCA_043748055.1 Roseobacter sp. | reverse complement strand
CTCGGCGCGCGCCACGCTTTCGTCTGCTGCTCCAGCGCGTATCCCGCACGAATCAGTTTGGCGTCGTCGAACAGCTTGCCCATCAAAATAAAACCGACCGGTTCGTTGTTGGGGCGGTAGCCTGCGGGCAGCGCCAGCACCGGATAACCCGTAGCCGGGAAGAACACTCCATCCAGAAAAGCCCAGCCTGTGCCCGCCAGAAAATCTAAATTGTCTTTTGCCAACATCGCGTCCACTTTGCCCTTCCAAGTGTTGAGCATGGCGCGATAACCTCGGTCATACTCGTCCGCCGTCATCGTGCTGTCGCGGGTGATGACCAAATACTCCTGCCCATACTTCACGCGGTTCTTCGGGTCTTGCTCGTTAAAGGCCACAATCTCTTTCCAGGTCTTCATGGGCGCATTCGTGTCGGCAAAATATTTCTCGCCTGCGTGTTTCACCCAGTAGGCCGTGATCGGGTCGAGGTCGTCGAAGATGCTCGGCACCAAGCTGGGCAGCCGAGGCACTTGCACTACCTGCGCGCCCGCCTTTTGCAGCGCCGCAATCATGGCGTTGTTGATTGGGTCATCGTCGGGTGAGATGGGCGCAAACACGCCCACGCGCTTGCCGCGCAAGCCATCGCCGCTGAGGTTTTGGGCAAAGCCCTTCTCCACGCTTGCCGCTGCCACCGTAATTGGGTCGTTCGGGTCGGTGCCTACTAACACATCCATCACCAGCGCCAAGTCGGTCAGGTTGCGCGTCATCGGGCCAGCCGTGTCGTGTGCGCCGACGATGGGGATCATGCGGTCGCGGCTGACCAGACCGATGCTGGGCCGTAGCGTGGTTGTGCTATTCGCATGCGCGGGAATGAGCAACGATCCCCACGAGTCCTCGCCGATGGCAAACGTCGTGAAGTTCGAGGCCGTTGCCACGGCAGAGCCGGTGCTAGACCCACCCGGATCGGACGCAGCCCGATACGGATTGACCACCTGCCCGCCCAACGTGCTGTAGCCGTTTAATTGCTTGAAGGCGATGAAGTTGCCCCATTCCGTGAGCGATGATTTGCCGAGGATGATGACACCCGCCTCGCGCAGCCGTTTCACAATGAAGGCATCCCGGTCAGATTTGGCCTCGCGCATGGCCGCTGCGCCTGCTGTGTTGTGCAGCTTGTCGCCCGTGCCGATGATGTCTTTGAGCAACACGGCTGTGCCATGCAGTGGCCCGCGCACCTTGCCCGCCTTGCGTTCGGCATCCAGTTGCTTGGCAATCTCCAGCGCATCTGGGTTCAGCTCGGTCACGCTGTTTAACCTGTTCAGGTCATACTGTTTGATGCGCCATAGGTAATACTTGATTAGCTCCTCGGAGGTGAGCTGGCCCTGTTGAAAGAGCTGTTGCACCTGCGGGATGGTGGCAGTGGTGAGCGCCGCATCCAACTCAGCCACACGGGCCGGGCTTATGGATTTGATGGCGGCATCGAATTGGGCGATATTGAGCGGGCGTTTGACGGTGGAAGCCATCTGGGCATTCAGGGCGGTCAAACCCGATGCAAGCAACGAAGCGACCAGGCTAGATACGATCAGAAAAGAGCGTCGGTTCAACATATTTCTTGTCTCCTGTTATTTTGAATACACTCACGAAGGTTGACAGAAACTGTAGAGAGAAGGCGATCTAAAAGGCTGACAAATCTGTCAACTTTTGAGGGCAGTAAATTCGTTTGGCAGCGAAGAGCGAAAATCCGACCTGCCAGGTGGCGCATGCAGTGCCAAACCGCGTGCAAACCTGGCTGCGCCTCCTAGGGCAGGTCTATGCCACAAGCCAAACTCGCCGCACTAGACCTGGCAGGAGGGTACTGACGTGGTTAGCCGCGCAGCGTTCAAACCTGCTAGGTCAGATTTTCGTTCGTACCAAGTTCGTACCTAAAAAAAGATGAGTCATCCATTTGGCGAATTGCTAAAAGGCTACCGGCAGCGTAAGCGTGGGCTATCGCAAGAGCGCCTAGCACACATGATTGGCTACGATCAAGCCGTGCTGGTGCGCATGTCGCAGGGCAAAAAAGACTTGACCGGCCCCTCGGGCCGAGACCGCGTGGTCAGCCTCATCGAAGCGCTCCGCCAAGAGAACGCGTTGCACACTTTGGATGAGGCCAACAAGCTGTTGGCCGCGGCTAACCTGCCTCCGCTCTACGATGGCTTGCCGCTGGAGCGCGCGCTCATCCGTGCCCTGCTGCCCTCAAACAACCAAGACCAAGCTGCCTCGGCCCTGGCGGCCCAACGCGCCATCCTGCGGTTTAGCTTGCCCGCGCTGGTAGCCTCGTTCATCGGACGCACCAGCGAGGTCGAAGAAGTTACGCACATGCTCAAGACCGCGAGGCTGGTGACGCTGACCGGCGCAGGCGGCAGCGGCAAGACGCGCTTGGCCTTAGAGGCTGGGCAGCGCTGTGCAGAAGCATTCGCCAATGGTGCCTGCTGGATGGCGCTGGCACCCGTGCGACATGCAGACGATGTCTTGCCTGCTATTGCTCAACTGCTTCGCATTCACGAAGCGTCCGGCATACCGTTGATCGAATCGGTGAAACAATTTTTGACCAATAAGTCATTGCTGTTGCTGTTGGATAACTTCGAGCATGTTCTTGACAGTGCGCCGCTGGTCACAGAAATCTTGATGGCCGCGCCGAACGTGCGCGTGCTGGCGACCAGCCGCGAGCCATTGCGATTGAGCGGCGAGCAAGTCTATGCCGTTGAGCCGTTGGCGCTGGACAACGCCGTTGAGTTATTTGTGCAGCGAGCCCGTTCCCTGGTTCCGCGGTTTCAACTCACGGATCAAACCGCGCCCGTGGTGAGAGATATTTGCCGCCGCATGGATTGCCTGCCGTTGGCGATTGAGTTGGCCGCAGTGCGCGTGCAACAGATGTCGCCCGAAGCGTTGCTTGCGGCCATGAACCAGCAGCGTGGCTTGGGCCTGTTAACCGAATCCCCGCGCGATGCGCCATCCCGCCACCGCACTTTGCACAACACCATTGCGTGGAGTTATGGCCTGCTGAGCCAAGACGAGCAGCGTGTGTTGTGCATGCTGGGCGTGTTTGTGGGCGGGGTCGAGATTGCGCAGATTGCGTCTTTGGGGGATTGGACATCAGAAGCTGAACGGACATCGTTATCTGCAAACCTCCAATCGCTTGTAGACAAAAACTTGGTGCGTGCGGTGGTGCAACCTGATAATGCAACACGCTATCTGTTGCTCGAACTCATCCGCGAGTTTGCACTGGGGCAAGCCGACCTGAGTGAAGAGAGAGCTGTGATGCAGCGTTTGCATGCACAAGCCTACCTTGGCTTAGCTCGCGAAGGGATGTGGGCTATTCGGTCTCATCAGCAAATTTTCTGGCACGAACGATACGAACGGGATTACCCGAATTTTCGGGCGGCGCTGACGTGGAGCTTTGGTGAACACGGCGATGTAGGCATAGGGTGCCAACTGGTCGAGGCTCTCACGTATTTTTGGTTTGTCGCCACGCGTTACATGGACGAGACGCGGACATGGACGAACAAAGCCCGTGCGGCCAAAAAACCGGACATGCCCGCAGAAGTGCAAGGTGGTGTCTGTCTCAGCGTCATCATCAACGGGCATCTTTGGACGTTTGCCGAATGGGTGGAGGCTGGACGTGAGGCGTTGGTGCATTACGCCGTAACCCAAGATGTGCACGGCATCGCCCTAGCCAAGTATGGCATTGGGGCCGGGCTGCTAGGCATTAACCCAAACGATGAAGAAGGGTTGCGCGTACTCAACGAATGCCTGGCACTGTGCCGCGAGAGCGGCAACGAATGGAACGAAAGCCACGCCCTGCACGTGCTGGCAGTTTATGCGATGGACATGGGCGATTTGGCCCAAGCGGAAAAGCTGCACCGCGAGATGGCTGCCATCCGCCGCCGTATAGGCAATGTGGTTGAGGTGTCCGTGGGTTTGTGGCAACTGGCTGGTGTGCTCATGCGAACCCGTCGCTTTGAGGAAGCCAACGATTATTTACGAGAGTCGGTGGTGTTGGCCCACCAGGTGGATAGCCCACAAGATGTGTTGATTGCGCAGTGCCAACTGGGTGATAACCTCCGTGCGCTGGGCGATTTGAACAGCGCGATCAACATCCTGGAAGCCTGTGTAGCACTGGCGCGCAACAGGTTGCCCGCCGGAGATTTGGTGAACCCACTTGAGCTATTGAGTAAAGCCGAAAGCGAGCGAGGCAATCATGCCTATGCCCAGACCTTGTTAAGCGAGGCCGTGCAAACGATGCGTTTGTTAAACCGACCCAGTGGCGCTTATCTTGGTATAGCCAAGACGCTGTCCTTGCTCGCTTTGGCACGCGGCGACGCAGGTGGATTTGTGCGGCTTCGCGGGGCAAACGATGCGCACAGGGAGACCGATTACCGATCCATCTTGCTCACCAAAGTACAAGATCAGGATGAGCTTCACATCGCCAAAGCCCGTGCCGCCCTCGGCGATGCAGCTTACGAAGCCGCCTACGCCGAAGGCTGCGCCATGCCGTTGGATCAGGCCATTGAATACGCATTACAGAGCCAAGCATGAACACACCCTCTACAACCTTTCTCGCCCCCCAACATATCCAATCCAGTTGCACCTATGCTGGGCTGGATGTGCCTATAACCCAAGCGTTTCTGGATTTTGCAGCACGCGTTCGCGCCAACCCCGAACTGACCGCCCAAGCCATCGCCGCGCACGATTGCTTGTTTGAAGGATTGGGTGAGTGCGATGAAATAACCGCGAAAGCCGAAGCCATGTTTGGTGACGAGGCTCACCTATTGCGCGGGCTGATGGTGGTGGAGAGCATTCGCCGCGTTCGCGAGCGGCATGCCGCGCGGGGTGTGTCTGCCCAAATCACACAGGCCACGCTCGACCATCATCCATGCAGCACGCTACGCGACTACGCCGCGCGCAACGGCCACGCCGGGGCCGATTCGTGGATCTGGTCGTGGTATCGCACCGTAGGTAGCGGCCACTTGTATCGGCTGGGTCGGCTCGAATTCTTTCACGAGGCCTGGGACTATGACCACTTTCGCGTGTTCGCAAACGTGGACACGGGTGAGATCGTTGCCATGCTCAACGCCAACTGGCACATGACGCACGATGGCTACCAGGATGGCACGGCGTGGACATCAACGCTGGTCGAAACCGAGGAGGCCATCATCGGCCATCCCATTTCGCCGCTGGGCTACGCCCTCAACAAACCTGTGCGGCTGTTGCGCAAACATTGGCAGCAGGTGCTTGGCCCTGGCATCATCGTGCTGGATGTGCATATTCCTGGCGGTGAACCGCTGACGCTTGAGTCGCTTCGGGCTGCGATGCTTCAAGCCGAAACGTTCTTCGACCACTACTACCCCGGCCCGCCGTTTGTGGCGTTTGTGTG
>JAYTNY010000681.1:0-4822 GCA_043748055.1 Roseobacter sp. | reverse complement strand
CGCGCCCTTCGACTGCGCGCATCGGAATGCGCTCTCCTGAGCGATAGTCGAAGGATCAGGGTGCTCACGTTGTATGCCAATCAGGAATCCGCTCTAGTCCGCAGGACTTTGCTATGCCTAGCCACCGATTTCGAGTCGGTGGCGTTGCCCGACATGCAGTAACGACCTAGATTTGCAGCGCACGGCGCACCCGATTTCAAATCGGGTGCTGGGTATCACAAAGTCCTACGGACTATTCAGCTCAAGTTTGGTTCAGATTGAGAATTGCTGACGAATCTCTCAGCGTATCGAACATCCGTGCTACCCCATGTTATAGTCTCGCGTCTTTGTTTCTTCCCAGCGCAAATTTCTTGTGCAGGGAAAAAGTTTTCTGCGAAATGGGTGTCAGACCTGTCAGATGGCGCAGTCACGCACTAAATCAACTAGAGCTGATATGCGCCATCTGACAGGTCTTTGATAGGAATAGGAGTTGTATCGGCATGTCCTCAGACAAAATTATTGTGCGCGGTGCGCGCATGCACAACCTCAAGAACGTCAACGTCGAGATTCCGCGCGATAAGCTCGTGGTCATCACCGGACTCAGCGGCAGCGGCAAAAGCTCGCTCGCGTTCGACACCATTTTTGCCGAAGGCCAACGCCGCTATGTCGAATCGCTCAGCGCGTATGCGCGCCAGTTTTTGGGGCAGATGGAGAAGCCGGATGTGGATCAGATCGAGGGGTTGTCTCCGGCGGTGAGCATTGACCAGAAAGGTAGCAGCCACAACCCGCGCTCGACGGTTGGAACTGTCACCGAGATTTACGACTATCTACGGTTGATGTTTGCCCGCATCGGCGTGCAATATTCGCCGGTCACTGGGCAACCGCTGGTGTCGCAATCCGCAGAGCAGATCGTGGATCAGATTGCGTCTATGCCCGCGGGCATGCGCGTGCAAATTCTCGCGCCGCTCATCAAAGACAAAAAGGGCCACCACCAGCAGGTGTTTGAGGATGTGCGTAAAGAGGGTTTTGTGCGCGTGCGTGTCAACGGCGCCGTGCGGGATGTGAACGAAGACATCGAGTTAGACCGTTACAAGATTCACAACATCGAAGCGGTGGTGGATCGCTTGGTGATTCCACCCGGCCTTAGTGCAGGCGACCTGAAAGTAGATGTAGACACGCTAAAGCCCGACGACGAGCGCCGCCAGTTTATGACGCGGCTGAACGACAGCATCGAGACCTCGCTGAAGCTGGGCGCAGGCTTTGTGATTGCGATGGTGCAAGACAGCCCAGAGCCGAGAGCCAAGAGCCAAGAGCAAGATGCGCAATCCCCAATCCCTAATCCCCAATCTCCAGAATGGCGCGACGTGCTGTTTAGCGAGAAGAAAGTAGACCCCGCCACCGGCAAGAGCTACCCGGACTTGGAGCCGCGCCTGTTCTCGTTCAACTCGCCGGATGGCGCGTGCCCGGAGTGCCAGGGCTTGGGTATGAAGATGGAGTTTGACCCGGCCAAGATTGTGCCCAACACCGATTTGACGATTGCGGATGGTGCGATTGCACCGATGAATTCCAGCGACGACGAGGGCTACTACGCCCAACTGCTCACCAACGTCTGCAAGCACTACGATATTCCGACGGACAAACCCTGGCGCAAACTCAGCCAGGCCCAGCGCGAGGTGTTGATGCAGGGCGCGGGCGAGGAGCGCATTCGCATCAACTATGTGAACCGTGCGGGCGAACGCCGCCAATACGACGTGACCTTCGAGGGCGTAGCGAAGAGCCTGATGCGGCGCTGGAAGGACAGCAGCAGCGATTATGTGAAGAACAAGCTCGAAGAGTTTATGAGCTACAACGAATGCCCCAGTTGCAAGGGCAAGCGCCTGCGCGATGAGGTGCTGTGCGTGCGCATCGCCGAGAAAAATATTATTGATGTGTGCGAATACAGCATCGGTGAGGCGTTGGGGTGGGTGAATTTGTTGGCACCGGTCGAAGAAACAGGAGGACAGGGAGACAAGGTGACAAGGAGACAGGGTGACAAGGTGAAGTTGAGTTCGTCACCCCCTTACCCCCTCACCCCCTCACCCGCGCGCACGATTCTCTCCGAGCGGGATATGAAAATCGCGCATCAGATTCTCAAAGAGATTCGGGCGCGGCTTACTTTTCTGGTGGATGTGGGGCTGGATTATTTGAACTTGTCTCGCGCGGCGATGACGTTAAGCGGCGGCGAGAGCCAGCGCATTCGCTTGGCAACGCAGGTTGGGTCGCAGTTGATGGGCGTGCTATATGTGTTGGACGAACCTTCGATTGGGCTGCATCAGAGAGACCAGGCGCGCCTCATCACCACCTTGCAAAAGATGCGGGATTTAGGCAACACCGTGCTGGTGGTGGAACACGACGACGACACGATGAAGGCGGCGGACTACATCATCGACATGGGGCTGGGCGCGGGTGAACACGGCGGCAGCGTGGTGGCGCAAGGCACGCTCAAAGATATTCTCAAGCATCCAGTTTCGCTCACGGGCGCGTATCTCAGCGGGCGCAAGCGCATTCCGGTGCCAGACAAACGGCGCGCAGGCAATGGCAAAAAAATTACGATTAAGAACGCGCGCGAGAACAACCTGAAGAACGTGGATGTGGATATTCCACTGGGCAAGCTCGTCGTCGTCACAGGCGTCAGCGGCAGCGGCAAGAGTTCGCTGATTGTGGAGGGCCTCTACAAAACGCTGAGCAACAAGTTGAACGGCAGCATGGAGCGCGCGGGCAAGCTGGACGATGTGACTGGGCTTGAGGCGCTCGACAAAGTCATCAACATTGACCAGCAGCCGATTGGACGCACGCCGCGCAGCAACCCAGCCACCTACACCGGCCTGTGGACGCCGCTGCGCGATTTGTTCGCCGAGCTACCCGAAAGCAAACAGCGCGGCTACAAGAGCGGACGCTTCTCGTTCAACGTCAAAGGCGGCCGTTGTGAGGCGTGCGAGGGGCAGGGCGTGCTGCAAATTCAAATGCAGTTCATGCCCGACATTTATGTGACCTGCGATGTGTGCCACGGCACGCGCTTTAACCGCGAGACGTTGCAGGTGAAATACAAGGGCAAGAACATTCACGAAGTTCTTGAAATGACGATTAGCGAAGGGCAGGAGTTCTTTAAGGACTTGCCGCCGTTGGCGCGCAAGCTGGACACGCTGACCGAAGTGGGGCTGAGCTATGTGAAGTTGGGCCAACCCGCAACAACGCTGAGCGGCGGCGAGGCCCAGCGCATCAAACTGAGCCGCGAGTTGAGCAAGCGTGCGACAGGCCGCACCATCTATGTGTTGGATGAGCCGAGCGTTGGGCTTCATGCGGCGGATGTGCACAAACTCATTCACGTCTTAGACCAATTGGTGAACGATGGCAACACCGTCGTCGTGATTGAGCATCACTTGGACATTATCAAGGTGGCCGATTGGATTGTGGACATGGGGCCGGAGGGTGGCGCCGCTGGTGGCCGCGTGGTGGCGGTCGGCACGCCAGAGGACATTGCGAAGGCGAAGGGTTCTCACACCGGGCATTTCCTGAAGCCTGCGTTGGAGATGGATTTGGCGTTGAAGGCGAAAGAAAAACCAGCGAAGAACGGCAAGGCCAAGATTGAAGAAGCGAAACCGAAGGTGAAGAGTAAGAACTATTTGTAGGGGCGTGCCATGGCGAAATTCAAAGGCAAGTTGTTCGTTCTTCGCTAGTTTGCCAAACTCTTCGGCGTATCTCCCTATATATCTCTTCTATCTCTAAAGACGTAACGTGCACCACGTCTCTACGAAACTCCGCAGACGTTTTTATGAATCAGTGGGTTATCATCCCGCCGCGTTTGGGTTGCAGGAAAGTCGCTTAATTGCCGACTAATCAGGCGGTCATCGTACCAACAACAATACAAATAGTTCGTGAAAGTTAGTGGAGGAATATCTCAATGAAAAACATCGCAGTGATTGGCTCAGGCTACGTGGGTCTTGTCACCGGCACCTGCTTTGCCGATCTTGGCAACAACGTGGTGTGTGTAGACGTGGTTGAAGAGCGCATCAAGAATCTTCAGAATGGCATTTTGCCCATTTACGAGCCGGGGTTAGAAGAATTGGTGAAGCGCAATGTGGCAGCGGGTCGCATGCATTTCACCCTCTCGTATGATGAGGCATTGAACAACAAAGAAGCCCCAGCCGATCTGGTGTTCATCGCCGTGGGCACGCCCGAAGGCGTAGATGGCGAGGCCGACCTGAAGTATGTGCGCAGCGCTGCCGAGATGATTGCTAAGAGCATGGATCACTCGCTCATCATCATCAACAAAAGCACAGTGCCAGTAGGCACGGGTGACTGGGTGGCCGATATTGTGAAGAGCACCCAGCCCGCACCGATTCCCTTTGCGGTGGTCAGCAACCCCGAATTCTTGCGCGAGGGCGCAGCCATTACCGATTTTATGAACCCCGACCGCGTGGTGCTTGGTTCGCTCGACCAGGACGCTGCGCAAAAAGTCGCTCAGTTGTATTTGCCGTTGCGCGGGACGATTGTGGTGACGGATTTGCGCACCGCCGAGATGATTAAGTACGCCAGCAATGCGTTCTTGGCCACCAAGATTAGCTTTATTAACGAGATTGCAAATATCTGCGAGGCGATGGGTGCTGATGTGAAGGAAGTGGCGGCGGGCATGGGCTACGACAAGCGTATTGGGCGCGCCTTCTTGGATGCAGGCCTGGGCTACGGCGGAAGCTGCTTCCCCAAAGATGTGAAGGCGTTGGCGCACATGGCGAACGTGCAGGGCAAGCACCCGCAGTTGTTAGAGGCCGTGATGCAGATCAACAGCGACGCACGGCGCAGCATT
>JAYTNY010000680.1:0-2404 GCA_043748055.1 Roseobacter sp. | reverse complement strand
AGCACATGCAGCGGGGTGAGCCAGGTGCGCAGCGTTTCGCCAAATTGCACATCGTCGAAACTAATCAGCGGAATATACGCATTGTCGGCTCGGCCTGCGAGGCGGCGCAGCCAACGGGTGGCGCGGCTGCGCTCATTTTCTGGAATGGTGGCTAATACATTTGGGCGCAATTCGCGCCGGGCGCGCACATCCAAAATATGTTCGATGAAGTTGCCGAGCAGCGGCAAGGCATCGGGCGCGTGGTGCTGGGTGGGGTCTGCGCGATATTGCACCAGGGCGCTGCATACGCCGGGCATAGCAGCGGCCAGGGCGCGCATGTGGGTGCTGGCATCGGCATCGAACAGCGGCGACCAACGGGCGAGCAGGGTGTGGTCGGCATCACCGGCGTAAGGCGCGAAGGCGCGCCGGGCGATCAGGTCATCCACCAGTTGGCTGGCGGCCACCCAGAATTTTGCGGAGGCGCTGAGCGTGACGTTTTGCGGCAGTTTTACTTTGGCAAGGCGGCGCAGCGCAATGCTGGGGTTGACCGGCGCGAGCGTCGGAATTTTCCAGGCTTGCCAGGTTATTTGTTCTACGGTTGGGTCGGGCGGGGGCAAGTTGAGTTCGGGCGAGGAGAGCGGTGCTTCGGCCAACGTGGGCAGAATGAGTTTGCGGTAGGCGGGTTTCGCACGGGCGGCCAGCGATGAGCCGAGCAATGCGCCAACGGCGCGGGTGAGGGCGACGTGGCCGCGTGCGCCGGGGTGGCGGGGGGTGTTGGAGTTTGTGTTGGGAGGTTTGAAGGTTGGGGTGGGGCGGGGGGGACGTTCGAGCCAGAGGTGGAGTTGGTGTTGCGCTTCATCCCAAAGAGCGTGGAGGGTGAGCATGGGCGGGGATTATAGGCGTGCGGCGAGTTGTAGAAAAATTGTAGGGGCGAAGCATTCGGCGTGCGCTGTATACCAAACCCCGTCGAATACCCGAATGCTTCGCCCTGGTCTACGGCATAAAAACGCGCAAGCACAGGGCGAAGCATTCTAGAACTCAGCGCAATTTGTAGGGTTGCATGCCCGAATGCTTCGCCCCTACCGATGATGATTGGCGAAACTCTTTCAAAAAGCGCACCCAGTTTATTTGCTGTGCGGTTTGGTTTTCTTGGGTGGCGTTGCAGCAGAAGATTTTTCAAGGTGCGCCAACAGTTCTTTGCGCAGCGCGCTGCTTGACTGAGGCGTGTCGTTCAATAGCAAGAGCAAAAAATGATCGCAGCGTTCGCGGGGTAACTTGGCAAGCGCGGCTTTCCACACGGCCGGGCTTGGCTCATAAATGGGCGGGCTGGCTTTGGCGGCGGCCTTGATTAAATCTTTGGTGATGTTGAATAGATTGCAGAAGGCCTTGAGGGGGCCGTTGATCGAATCTAGCCCTGACGGCACAGGTGGCTCAGTAAGTTCTTCGCCTTCGTCGTCGTAATCGTCGTCGTCATGCTTCGAGAACGCCAGCCAGGCCAAATACAAGGCGCGGTAATCGCGGTTAATAATCTGTTGGCGCACACTGGCTACCTGGGCCAGCACGCCGTCCACGTCCACCCAATCTCCGCCACCTTCTTGTTCATTCAGCGCAATTTCGAGGATGGAGAACGCGCCCGATTTGGTTAAGGTGATTTGATCGCCGCGCAGATAGGGCTCGATTTCGCGGTCGGAGATAGAGGCGTTGGTGAAGCGAAAGGCGAGGTGGGTGTCGCCCCAGTTGGCGGTGTAGAGGTGCGCATCGAAGTACTGGGTGAGGACTTTGATGGGGTTGTGTTTGAAATCGCCATACGAATATGTGACGAGGGCGTGGGTGGGGGTCACATCATCCATGTGGCTGGAGAGGGCTTCGACGGCGCGGAGTTGTTTTTCATCGAGGGGATGGTCGAGGGCGAGCCATTCGTAGTGTTGGTATTCGCTCATGGTGAAATTGATGATTAGCGCATTGCCGCGAGGTCGCTTGAAACACGCAGCATCGGCGTAATATTTCCTTGTTCTATTTCATTGGGTCGGATACCCGCATCCAATAAGTCATTCACAATGCCATGCTTTGTCCAATCCTGCTCTACCCACACTTTTCTATCTTTAATTCGAGCATGAAAGAGAGGCTTATAGACACGATGCGGATAGTGCCATCCCACTTCAAATAACGCATACTGGCCGTTTTCATCATCGCATATCGTCAATATCTCTACTTCTTCATCTGCATTCTCATTCTTATTTTCAGGCTTGGGCAAATAGCTGCGATAGTCTTCCACAATTTTTCGCAGGCTTTGTCGGAAAAGAGTTAATCTGTCCATCGAACCACCTGTTGCTTTTTGAGTGCAACCACAACGACATGAATATTCAAATCTTCAAGGACGGTTTCGCCAATAGACGAACTAAAGACATTCAAAAACACATCTTCA
>JAYTNY010000679.1:0-2960 GCA_043748055.1 Roseobacter sp. | reverse complement strand
GGGATGGTGGTGTCGCCAGTGTATTGCTCTATCGGGCTTAGCTCGCCCGAAGCGCCTTGCAAGAACAAACACAGCCCGCCCACTTGCGCCTCAACGGTCTCGCGCAGCGCACCCACGAAATCTGGCGAGACGAGCTTGTTTTGCCAGGCCAATGTGGTGGGGTGGCAGGCGTAATTCATCAGCGTAGCAATCACCTCGCCTACGTCGTTGGTCACGCGTCCCACCAACAGCGTGTCATCAGCTTTGGCATTTGGGTTCCAACCACACACCCTACGGGCTGGGTTGTCGGGGTCAACTAAGTCTCGGTTTTGGGCCAGCGCGCATTTGCCATAGGCCCATTCCAGCGTGGCAGGTGTTGCATTTGTGGTCGCCTCGCGCACCGCATCCACCACAGCCTGTTGCACCTGCTGCAAATACGGCGCAATAAGCTGGCCGCCGGGCTTGTCGGCGTCCTCGCGGCATAGGGCTGGCCCGGCGTGGGTGTGGGTGAGGTGAACCAGGACGTGGGCGGGATCGAGATGGCAGTCACGGATTAGCGCGCCACGTAGCACCCACTCGTCTTCGGGTGTGCGCCACCAACCTAAATCCAGTGAGACGATGACGAAGTGGCCCTCCATCACCAGCGCCGTCGCCATCAGGGGCCGATGCACACCCTCGGCCACCTCGTGTGTTGCCGCGCCCCAGTTGCGTGCGTAGATGTCGATGGGTGGGGTGATGTCTCGGCGGGCTACGCCGATGAGGCCAGAGAAGGTAGGGTGAGCAAATGAATTCATCAGTTCATTTTGGATTCCAGGCTTTAGCCGGTTAGTAACCATGTTGCGAATTACTGACGAAGCGCGTTACTAACCGGCTAAAGCCTGGAATCCGACAGTAGGTGCGAAAAATAAAAAGACCTCGCGGTTTATGATGCCGCGAGGTCTTTTTGTCAAAGCGAAGTTGCCCTGTCTATTTCGCCAGCCCCATCACCCCGGCCCCTAGCAAGTTGAGGATGGGTGTGGGCAAAATGCCCAGCAAGAGCGTGGCGATGGCCGCGATGCCCATCGCAAAGTTGCGCGGCAAATTGGTTTCTTCGATGGCGTTGGTGCCGGGTTCGCGCATAAACATGGTGATGATGATGCGCAGGTAATACACCGCCGACACCACGCTGGTGAGAATGCCTAACACGGCCAACCAATACAAATTGGCCTCCACAGCGGCCCTGAACAAAAACAGTTTGCCCACAAACCCAGCCGTGGGCGGAATGCCCATGAGCGAGAACATGCACAGCGCCATGACGATAGCCAGCATGGGCTTGCGCCGGAATAGACCTGCGTAAGCCTCGATGCGTTGATCTTCGCCCGCTTCGTTCGCCATCACCGTCATCACCGCAAAGCCCGCCAGCGAGGTCATGGCATAGGAGGCGAGATAGAACAGCACGCCGGTTACGCCATCCGCGCCACCCGCCGCCACACCCACCAACAAATAACCCGCGTGAGCGATGCTGGAATAGGCCAGCATGCGTTTCAGGTTCGTCTGCGAGAGCGCGACGAAGTTGCCGAGGATCATGGTGAGCGCCGCCAGAATGGCGATGATGGGTTGCCACGTCGTAATGATGGGCGCCAGACCAAACAAGAACACGCGCACCACGGCGGCAAAGCCCGCTGCTTTGGTCGCTGTCGCCATAAAGGCTGTCACAGTTGTGGGTGCGCCCTCGTAGACATCCGGTGTCCACATATGAAACGGCGCGGCAGCAACTTTGAAGCCCAGGCCCACCAGCACCAATGCCGTACCGGCCAGCAACAAGCCTGCGGTGGCCTTGCCCTGGGTGATGGCATTTGAGATTGCAGCAAGACTCGTGGTGCCGGTTGCGCCATAAATCAGCGCAATGCCATACACCAAAAAGCCGCTGGCGAATGCGCCCAGCAAGAAGTACTTCATGGCGCTTTCCTCACTGTTCAGCGAGGGGCGGGCGAAGCCGCACAGGATGTAGAGCGGGATGGAGAGCAGCTCGACGGCGATGAACACGGTGAGCAAGTTCGTTGCGTGGCCCATCAACATCATGCCGCTGAGGGCGAATAACGTTAAGGGGAAGAACTCGCCGCGCATGATGCCGCGCGCCTCGTTGTAGCGCAGCGTAAGCAATGTGGTGAGGATGCCGATGACAAGCAGCAGGGCATCTAAAAATCGCGCATAGCCGTCGCTGGTTACCATGCCGCTAAACCCGCTGATATTGCCATCCACCGACGGCACCGCTACCAGGGCGACGAGCATGGTGACAATGGCGATGTAGGCGGTCAGCACTTTGTTGCTGCGCGGTATGGCTAAATCAATAAGCAAAAGAGCAATGCCGCCGACGATTAAAACGAGAATGGGGAGGACAGAATTCAGGTCAGTCAGACTCATGGCAAGATTATTTGGGGTTACTTTTCCCTCTGGTGAAATTCTTCACGAAGTATAGCTGAGAATGAGAGGCGGATGAGTGTGCTGAGAGCGCTGTGGATTCATGTGCGACGCACCTTCTTCGCTACAAGTTCCGCCGCAACACGCGGGAGGTGCGTCGCATGTCTCCACTAAAATCTCTGCGGATGGAAAACCGAATTGATTTACGTTGATGCCTCGCCCGCCGTTCACCTCAAAGCGGGGCTAGGCCGCTATGCGGAGGATTTGATCGGCGCGTTAAAAGCGCAAGGCGTGCCGCTCACCGCGTTCTATCATGATGCTCGACACGCCAAACCCAGCCCACTCATCAAATCGCTGCCGCAACTAGCAACGCCGCAAACACCTTATCCCTGGCGTTTGCGGGCGTTGATGGCGCAATTGTTGAGCTTGTCTCAGGATGACCTCTTGGCTAAAGCCGCAACTCAGCACTCAACACTCAGCACTCAGCACTTGTTTCACGCCACCGAGCATTTGCTGCCACGTTTCAAAAAGATTAAGTCCGTCTTCACGCTGCACGATTTAATTTTCAAGTTCTTCCCGCA
>JAYTNY010000678.1:0-3622 GCA_043748055.1 Roseobacter sp. | reverse complement strand
AAGCTGCATATCAGGTAATCGCTATACAAGTCCAGCAAATCTTGTGTCATTTCGCCATTTTAGAGTTTCGCTACCACCGGGTGCCTGCGTAACGTGAGTCAATAATTGCAACTAAACCTAGAACCTTAAGAAATGAGGAGGCTGGCAACTCATCAATCTGCCTCAAATTGAAACAAGCTCTTGCAATTCTTTCATGCTGCACAAAATCAATCTTTCGATGACGCGCATAAATTTTGCTGACTTCGTCAATAACACTCGAATCTACCTTCTTTTGGTTACTCAAGGGATCTTGAAGCTGTAAGTTACGAAACAAAACAGAATCGTAAGCAGTACTTTCAAAGACATCATTTCGCAAAGCAAATCCAACTAATAATGACGGACTGCTTAAACGCAGAGCAGATCGCACGCTCTCCTCAACTGTGTCATATGGAGATCGATCGTTCTCCTCATCTGTGTGATATTGAATCGAAGTTAATTGTTCTATTTCCATCACCCAATATCGAAACTCATCTACGGGCAACTTTTCTGCAAACCATCCCTGAAGGGAATCCTTTCGAACCATCCGATTCTCATAAGGATTGTCAGGCTTAAGCACAGAAAAACCTCGCAATATTGAGTCAATGATCGGCTTGACGCGCTTAATTTCGTTTGGATTGGCCTTACGAAAGACAACGCTTGGTGCGTTGTCGTCTCGTGCGATGTCGTATGGAATATCAATGTTGACTTCCGTCAAAACACTGGCGATGAGCAACACAATCTGCGATTTCTGATTTTGTGCAACCTTGCTTTCCATATCCGTGAATTTAACCACCCTACTCATCACTCCGCAACGCTGGAAACAGCAACACCTCACGAATCGAATCCTTGCCCGTAAACATCATCACCAGCCGGTCTATGCCCATGCCAAAGCCGCCGCAGGTCGGCATGCCATACATGAGGGCGCGCACGTAATCTTCATCCACCGGGTTGGCCTCGCCCGTGTCAGCGTTTACGCTCTCGTCCACAAAGCGCTGGTGCTGGTCTAACGGGTCGTTCAGT
Organism: Roseobacter sp.; assembly: GCA_043748055.1. GTDB lineage: Bacteria > Chloroflexota > Anaerolineae > J036 > Brachytrichaceae > JANMVQ01. The sequence continues at coordinate 2,584 of JAYTNY010000678.1, read as the reverse complement.
TCGCTAAAGGCATTGCACAGCTCTGCGCCGCCGATAAATCCCTCAAAGCGTTCAACGGTGTTCGGGTCGCCCAGCATGCTCTTAGCGAAGGGCGAAATATCACGGGGGTATTCATACAAGAACGTCGGATGAATCAAGTCCTTCTCCACGTAATCACCAATCAGCCCATCCAAAATTTTGCCCCAGGGCTTGCCGATAATGGCTTCGGGCTTCAGCAGCTTGCGCTTCACCACTTCGTCCGCCAGACTTTCCAAATCCGGGAACTGCTTGTAGTCCAGCCCAGTCTTCTCCAAAATCGCATCGCGCAGTGTCACGCGCTTAAACGGCAACAACCACTGAATGGTCTGCCCACGAAACACGCTCGTGCCCTCGGGCGGCAACACGCGGCGGGCCACATGCTGCAACAGCGCTTCGGTCAAATCCATCACGTCATACATATCCATGTAGGCCGCGTAAAACTCCAACATGGTGAACTCCGGGTTGTGCTTAAAGCTCACACCCTCGTTGCGAAAGTCTCGCCCCAGCTCATACACCCGCTCAATATTGCCCACAATTAAGCGCTTGAGATACAACTCAAACGAGATACGCAAAAACATGTCCTGCTCTAGCTCGTTATGGTGCGTGGTGAACGGGCGCGCCGCCGCACCGCCATACAACGGCTGCAACACCGGCGTCTCAACCTCTAGAAAACCACGCTCATCAAAAAATTCCCGAATGGCCTTAATAATGTTTGCACGCATCCAAAACACCTGGCGCACCTCTGGGTTCACGGCCAGGTCGGCATAGCGTTGGCGAAAGCGTAACTCGGGCGAGGCGAAGGCATTGTGGCGCACCACGCTGCCATCCGGCTGCTTCTCTTCTTTGGCAATCGGCAATGGGCTGATGCTCTTGCTGAGCAAATGCCACGCCAACACCCGTAGGCTCGGCTCACCGGTCTTGGTGATAAACAGCGGCCCACACGCCTCAACAAAATCGCCCAAATCCAACTCTTTGAACAGCTCAAACGATTCCTTGCTGATCGAGTCCTCGCCGATGCGTGCATAGAGCTGAACCTTGCCGCTGCCATCTTCAACTTGAATAAAGCTGGCCTTGCCCATCACGCGCTTCGCCACAATCCGGCCCATCACCGCTACAGGCGCGGTCTCTGGGTGGCTGGTGCTTTCTGCTGATGGCGCTTGTGTCGATTTCAGTTCGTTGGCTTGAATGACAGCCGCAGCCGCCATCACCCGCTCTCGCACAAACTGCGCGCGCGGTGGGTAGGGGTCTATGCCGGCCTGCCGCAGTCGTTCCAGCTTGGCTAGGCGTTCGCGTTCAATTTCGGTAAATTCCATGAGATGAGACTGATTGCCTTAGGTTTTCTGATTTGAACCACAAAGCACACTAAGAAACACAAAGAACACGAAGAATTGTCTTTGAGTCCTTTGTGTTTCTTTGTGATCTTTGTGGTGAAAAAGCTAAGGCAATCAGGAGATGAGATTAGAGATTGGAGATTGGAGATTGGGTTAATCTCCCAATCTCCAATCCCTAATCTCTTCTAACAAAAAGAGCCGGTAGCCAGAACGATCTGACTACCGGCTCTGGTCAAAATACAAACTTGGGGTTAGTTGTTCTTCGCGGCATTAGCAGCCGCTGCCGCCATGCGATCTTGAGCCTTCTTTACTTTTTGCGCGCGCTGCATTGCCACCGCAAACGGGCTAATCACTTCGTCTGGGCCAGACGACAGCGAGAACTCCTCAGTGCTGATGCCTTCCAGCGAAAGATCAATCTGGCGCTTCTGCGAATCCACCTTCACCACGCGCACCGGCACATCTTCGCCAATGTTCACCACCGTGCTCATGTTCACAAAGCCTGCGCCCAGCGATGAGGTACGAATCAAGCCTTCGCGCTCTGCGCCAATGTCCACGTATGCGCCGTTACGCTCAATGCGCGTCACTTTGCCGGTGAACTTGTCGCCGCGATGAATGCTCTCCCACGACAGCGCGGGCGGCTCCACCATTGTTAAACCGATGCGGCGCTTGTCGGCGCTCACCTCAATCACCCACACCGTTTCAATCGTGTCACCCACTTTCGGGCGGTCACCACGCGGCATCAGGTTGAAGGGAACCAAGCCATGTTTGGGGCCATCAATATCTACAAACGCGCCAAAGCTCTCAACCGCCACCACTTTCACATCGTTCAACTTGGCACCCACGCTCAAGTTATCCCAATCAAATGTGGCTGGTTTAATCATCGTCAGGTCAATGCGCTTGCGGGCCACATTTACTCTGCCAATGTAAACATCTACTTCGTCACCCACCTTCAGCACATCGGCGACGCGTGTCACCGGCTGGTCGCTCGCAATTTGCGAGATGTGAACGTGCCCAAGCACACCCACACCAATGTCAATAAACGCGCCGCCTAAATCGGTGCGCGCCACCTTGCCCTTGAACTGTGTGCGCGGCTTGATGGCAGCCAGAGGGTCTTCTGGGGCCTGCGGCACAACAGAGTCACTATCAACGCTCACCGCATCCGGCGTCGCGGCCTGGGGCAAAGTTGTGCTCGCCACCGTTTCAATCGGTGTCGAGGGCTCAACAACTGTCGTTTC
>JAYTNY010000677.1:0-11521 GCA_043748055.1 Roseobacter sp. | reverse complement strand
GGCAAGCCGTATGCCTTCGTCTCGCTCGGCGGCGATTTGCCGTTTGCGGTGGACAACTTGCGCTTCTTTGCGGCGGCGGCCCGCGATACGCACGGCCAGCACGCAGGCGAGTTTGCGACGGGCTACACCAGCATCTACCGCCGCGAGCCTGTGGGCGTGGTGGCCCAGATTGCGCCGTGGAACTACCCGCTGATGATGGCGGCGTGGAAGATCGGGCCTGCGTTAGCAGCGGGTTGCACAGTGGTGCTAAAGCCCGCGCCCAGCACGCCGTTAACCACGTTGAAGTTGGGCCAGTTAATCCAAGAGGCTGGCATCCCCGATGGCGTGGTGAACATTATTTCCGGCGGCAACGATGCCGGGCAAGCACTTGTAGAACACCCCGATGTGCGCATGGTGAGCCTGACCGGCAGCGTGGGCACGGGCAAAAAGGTGATGAAGACCGCTGCCGACACGCTCAAGCGTGTTCACTTGGAGCTGGGCGGCAAGGCCCCGTTTATTGTGTTTGATGATGTAGACCCGGAGCTGATTGCGGCGAAGGCGACATTGGCTGCAACGATTAACACCGGGCAAGATTGCACTGCCGCCACGCGCGTGTATGTGTCGAAGCGCAAATCCAAAGCGGTGCGCGAGGCGTTGGTAGAAGCCATGCGCGGCGTAAAAATTGGCCTGCCGTTTGATGACGGCGTGCAGATGGGGCCGTTTGTGAGCGCAGCCCAACGCGAGCGCGTGATGGGCTTTGTGGCCCGCGCCAAAGCCAACGGCGCAAAAGTGCTCACCGGCGGCGGCGTGCCCAGGAAGTTCAGCAAGAGCGGCTATTTCTACGAGCCGACGGTGATTGCGGGCGCGAAGCAAGGCGACGAGATTATTCAGAGCGAGGTGTTTGGCCCGGTGCTAACCGTAAGCGAATTTGCCGACGAGGCCGAAGCCCTGCACCACGCCAACGACGTGCTGTATGGCCTGGCCGCCAGCGTGTGGACGCACGATATTGGCCGCGCGATGAAGCTGGCCGCGCAACTCGAATTTGGCACAGTGTGGATTAACGATCACTTGCCGCTGACAAGCGAGACCCCGCACGGCGGCTTTAAGCAAAGCGGTTTTGGCAAGGATTTGAGCGCAGAAGCAGTGGGGGATTACCAGGTGACGAAGCATGTGATGGTGGCGGTGTAACGCCTCGCGTTATCTCCCTGCTTCGTACTCGGTCACTAACTCTTCAGCATACGGCCTGCCGCTGACACGATAGACGTGAATCAACTCATCCGTGTTGTAGGACACACGCCGAAACTCTAACGAGGTCGTGTTGCCGCTTACAGTCAGAATGGCATACTCGGCGTGCGAAAACATGAGACGCGGGTTGGCATGCACATGGCTCCACACCAAGCCAATGCTGCCGGGGTTAAAGAAGAAGTTGCGACCCACCGGGCGAACCTGTTGCAAGTGCGTGTGCCCACCGGTCAGAATGCAATCGGCGTATTGGCCGAGGTAGCCGTTCACTTCCTCGCCTGGTGTTTTGGGCAGGATGATGTGGTCGTAAGAGGTGGGTGAGCCGTGGAAGCACAGCAGCTTGTGTTGCGCGTCTAACTCAATTGTCACAGTAGGTTGGAAGCTGGCGATGAAAACACGGTCGGCTTCACTCAATAGGCTCAGCGACCACTCGCGCACAGTTTGCAGGCGCAGCATGCGTTCGGGCGGTGTGGTGGCGTCTTCCTCGCCCGTGCCGCTCAGCAAATAGGCATCGGCATTGCCCATGACGACTGGGCAAGCCAATGTGCGCAGCCGCGCCACTGTTTGCGCAGGCTGTGGCCCACCTTGAACACAATCGCCGTTACACACAATCTGGTCTACGCCTTGTTGGCGAATGTCGTTCAGGGCGGCCTCGAAGGCGAGGGCGTTGCCGTGGATGTCTGAGATGACTGCGATTCGCATAAAAACTCCTTTGACGTGCATTAGCCCTCTTACAAAAGTAGGGGCGTTGCATGCAACGCCCTTACGAGCGCCGCGTACGAACAGACTTTTGCAAGAGGCCTATTATGCAACTGCGAGAAAGATCACAGGGCAAACGTGAGGTTTAGACCGTGCCGGGTTAAGGTGCGCGGTCTATGCTGATTGGGCGCATGTTGCGCATATGTGTATTCATCCAGATTTTCAGATAGGAGGTGACTGACATGAAGATGACGAAAGAGTTGATTGCCTTTGCGACAGTGGGCGTAGTGAGTGTGGCAAGCCTTGCTGCGTGCGATATGCGCGGACTGCAAGTGCCGCCTGTGCCTGCACGGGCTGGGGCTGCGGTGGAGACGAGCCAAGTGCAAACTCAATCAGCCCAAACCAACGCCGAGGCCAACACCGATGAAGCCAGCCTGCGCGAGTTTATGAAGCGGTTTATTACGCCCTACTTTGGCTATGGCCCAACCCTTCAAACGCCCCCCGAACCAGAGATTTCTTTGGGCAAGATTCCGTCGCAGTTTCCATCCGATTTGCCACTGCCCGAAGGCGCACGCGTGCTGGGCGGGGTAGGACGCGGCGAGTTTGGCGCGGAGCTGATTGTGGATGCGACGCAAGCGCCGGATGCAACTGTGAAAGCTGTGCGCACGCGTTTGGAAGCCCTGGGCTGGAAAGTGCCAGCGGCGAACTATCAACCGGAAGGCTTTACAACGATGCAGAACGCGATGGTGACGCTGTGCAAGGGCAACGATGGCCCAACTCTGTTTATTCAGGCGCAAGCATTGAAGAGCGGTGTGACCGATGTGCGCTATTCGCTAAACACGTTTAAGGGGATGCCGCGTGGGTCGTTTGGCCCATGCGATCAATCGATTGGGCCACCCTCTTATATGCCACCCCAAGTTCCCAGCCTTGTCTCGCCAGCAGGCAGCGGGCAATATGGCATGGGCAGCAGCGGCAGCCCCGACAGCGTGACGCAATATGCCAGCGTGGAAACATCGTTGGGCGTGATTGTTTTACGCGGGCACTACGATGCACAGTTAGAGAAAGCCCAGTGGACGCTGCGCGACAAAGGCGGCGATGCGACGGTGGCTTGGAGCCGTTGGACGTTTAAGAGTGACAAGGGTGATGCGCTGACGGGATTTCTGTTTGTGATGGATCAGACCGAAGATAAAGCCGATGCCAATCCAGTGCGCTATGTGTATTTACAAGTAAGCCTGAGCGGCGTAGCCAGTGCCAGCAGTGGGCCTACGGTAAATATGCTGGTGCGCGAGGCTGTGCGACAACTGCCATAAGACCCAGTGCCAGCAAAAAGTAATTCAAGCAGGGTAGCCGCAGACTTCAGACTGCGCCTCGAAGTATGAAAAGCCACGCACCCAAATCTCCACTTCGCGTAAACTGCCGTCACTATGCCTTCTATGCCCTCAGCACTCATTTTGGCCAACGCCGAGATTAAAGACGAGATTATTCAACGCGGCATTAGCATGCTGCGTTACAACGCCAGCGCCGCCGATGTGGCCGAATACGTGGCCCGCGAAGTGGAAGATGACCCCGACGAGCACTCCGTCGGCTACAGCGGTTACCCCAACATTTTGGGCGAGGTTGAGTTAGACGCCTCGTTCATGGACGGCGCGACCTTGAACGCGGGGGCAGTGGCGGCCCTGCGCGGCTTTCGCCACCCCATTAGCGTAGCCCGCCAAGTAGCCGAGCGCTTGCCGCATGTGTTGCTGGCAGGCAGCGGCGCGGCCCGTTTTGCAGATGAGATTGCCGCCGAGCGCCGCGAGATGTTGACCGACTTTGCCAAGAACGAGTGGCGCAAACAACTGAACGACGTGGACGAAGACGGCGCACGCATGGTGCGCGGCGAGGTGATTGCGCTGGTAAACGATGTGCTGAAGAAGCGCAACGACAGCCACGACACGATGAACGTGATCGTGCGTGATGCATCCGGTCATTTGGTCTCCGCCGTTACCACCAGCGGCATTGCGTGGAAGTATCCGGGCCGCGTGGGTGATTCGCCCGTGATTGGCGCGGGCAACTATTGTGACAACCGCTATGGCGCAGCCGCATGCATGGGGTTGGGCGAGATTACGATGCGGTTGAGTTCGAGCGCGCATGCCGTGTTTGCATTGGGCGCGGGCAAAAACTTGCAGCAAGCCGGTAGCGATGCCGTGCGCGCGATGCTGCCGCTGCTGGGCATCAGCACCCACGAGGACCCCATGCAACGCGCCGACTGGGTGCGCATGTTGTTGATTGACAAAGACGGCAACGCCGCTGGCTTCGCCACACGCGCTGGCCTGCAATACAAAGTGCAAGGCCTGGCCGAAGATGCACCCCAGTTGTTGGACTGCGAGTGGGTGAAGTAGGAGAGCCTACAGATATCAGACTCTCAGACATCAGATAGCAGATTTCGTAATCTGTTATCTGAGTGTCTGTTATCTGAGAATCTGTTGTCTGTTGTCTTGCATGTCTGGCATTAACTTCGACCTCTCCGCTGTCTGGGATTTGCCGAAGGGCACGTTTGCCCAGCCCATGGAGCATGGCGGCTACAACAATCAGCTTTATCGCGTGGACGCGCAGGGCGAGCCGCCAATGGTGCTGCGGGTGTATGGCAACCACGCCAACCCCAAATTTATTCAGCACGAGCTAACGGTTTTATATCTATTGCAGCAGCACAAGCTGCCGTTTGCGCTACCCATTCCGATACCGACCAAGCGCGGCGAGATGTGGGGCAACGTTGTCAGTGGTGTTGGAAGCGAAGCGGCGCGGCAACTGATGGTGCTCATCCCGTTCATCCCTGGCGCAAACCCCATCCCTACAAACCTGGAGCAAACAACCGCCGCCGCCGAGGGGCTGGCCCGCTTGTTGGAGGCGCTGAAGAAGATTGAAGTGCAAGGCGTGCGCTCGCCCTCGCCGTATAACGAACTGGGGTTGGTGCATCCGCTGATTCCAGAGCCATTGGAGGCGGCGGCGCACTTAGGGTCGTTGTTGGCGGATGATAAACGCAACCGCTTGCAAGCGATTTTGACGCACGTGGTGGAAGCCTCTGACAAAATTTACAAACGCCTGCCGCACCAACTAACCCACAGCGATTTTATTACCGGCAACATTTTGATGGACGGCCCCAAAGTAACCGGCATTTTGGACTTTGAGTTTTGCGCACCCAACCCAAGAGTGATGGACTTTGCGATTGCCATAGACATGTGGACGTGGGATGTGTATGGCACTGGCGACGAGTGGGCGCGCGTAGATGCGCTGGTGCAGGGTTTCTCGCGCATCATTAAATTAAGAGATGAGGAGATTCAAGCCATCCCTACGCTGATTTTGTTGCGCAACGCAGGCGTGCTGATGCATGTGATTGGCCGCTTCGTCGCCAACCTCAGCCCGTATGTGGACGTGGAGATGTGGCTGGATGCCATGCTGACCGTGGATGCGTGGCTAACGCTAAACGGCAAGCGACTTGTGGAGCGAGTGGGGCGGGCGGCGTGAAGCCCGCTATTACAACACCCCTTTTGTCGAAGGCACCCCACCGCGCCGCGCATCCAGCATCGTTGCCGCATCTAACGCGCGGCCCAGCGCCTTGAACAAGCCCTCGGCTTTGTGATGATCATCGCGGCCATACAGCACGCGGGCGTGCAGGTTCATGCGGGCATGCGTCGCCAGCGATTCAAACACATGCGGGATAAGGCTGGTGCCGAGGCCGCCGATCTGGGTGGGCGAGAACTCGCCGCTAAATACAGCGTAGGGCCGACCACTTAAATCGACAATGACGTGGGCGAGGGCTTCATCCATCGTCACCCAGGCATCGGCCATACGCACAATGCCTGCGCGGTTGCCTAGCGCTTTGTCGAAGGCTTGGCCCAGCGCAATGGCGACATCCTCGACGGTGTGATGCTCATCGATGTGTAAATCGCCGGTAGCTTTGATGGTGAGATCGAACAGGCCATGATGAGCGACGTGATGCAGCATGTGATCGTAGAAGCCTACGCCAGTACTGATGTCGGCCTGGCCAGTGCCATCTAGATTGAGTTGGACAAAAACATCGGTCTCTTTGGTGACGCGGTGAATTTCGGAGGTTCGGGTAGGCATAAGGGTTTGAGGTTTGAAGGTTTGAGGTTTGAAAGTTTGCGTTTAGAGGTTGATTCAAACCTGCAAACGCAAACCTTCAAACCTCCTACGGCTCAACTATTTTTAACGCGTCGATTAACTTATCGGTGTGTTCTGGCTTGCCAATGCTGATACGGAAGCAATCGCGCAAGCCATCTTTATCGAAGTAACGCACCAGAATGCCTTTTTGTTCGAGATAATTTTTTACTTGTTGCCCAGAAGTTTTGCTGGTAAAGACGCGGCAGAGCAGAAAGTTGGTTTCGCTGGGGTAGACCTGCAACCAGACCAACTTGCTGAGCAATTCACCCATGCGTTGGCGTTCCTGCACAATGCGCTGCACGTTGTCGCGCAAATGCTCGCGGTCTTGCAGCGCAGCCACTGCGCCGATGCTGCTGGCAACCGTTGGGGTGTAGGGCTGCTTAATCTTCCACAAGTGCTGGATGATTTCGAGCGGGAAGATGCCGTAGCCGATACGCATACCCGCCATGCCCAGCAGCTTGCTAAACGTACGCATGACGATGAGATTGGGGTACTGCTGCACCCAACCGGCACGGCTGGGCTGCGAGCTGAAATCGATGTAAGCCTCATCCAACACAACGATAAGCGGCAACGCCAACAAACGTTTTAAGGTCGCGTCGTCAATCGTGCTGCCATCGGGGTTGTTGGGGTTAGTAACAAACAACAATTTAGGTGGAGGAGTTGACGACGGACGACCGACGACCGCCGTCCGCCGTCGAACGTCGTCCTCAATCGCCTCCACATCCAGCGCAAAGCTCTCGCCACGCGGCACGCTGATGTAGCTTGCATTCATCACATCCGCAATCCACTTATACATGCCAAACGTGGGCGGCAGATCAACGATGCCATCGCCGGGTTGAATAAACGCTTGGCCGATGATCTGGATGATTTCGTCTGCGCCTGCGCCGCACAAAATATGCGCCATTGGCACGCCGATGTAGTCGGCAATCGCGCTGCGCAACTCGGCCTGATCGGGGTCGGGGTAAATGTGCAACTTATCGGCGTGAGCCATGGCTGCCAGCGCACGCGGAGAGGGACCGTAGAGATTTTCGTTGGCGTCCAGCTTTACGATCTCGCTGGCCGGGATGCCCAACCGCTGCGAGAGTACTTCGAACGGCACAATGGGCGTGTAAGGCTGCATATGCAGCAGGTGGGGTTGAATTAAATCTTCAGGGGTCATGGTTTCGTTATTGGTTATTGGTTATTGGTTGATGCTGCTCACTCAACCAATAACCAATAACCAATAACCAATTAACGAATCATTTGGCAAATGCGATAGAAATCATACCTGCGAAGATGATGACGGCACCGAGGGTTTTCATGGGCGTGAGGCGCTCGTTGAGGAAGGCAGCGCCCATGAGCGCACCAAAGACGATGGAGATGCCGCGCAAGGCGCTGACATAGCTGGCGGGGCTAGTGCGCAGTACGTAAGTAACCAGCAAATACGTGACGATGGACAGCACGCCGACAGCGATGATGCGCCATTTGCCCACGCGCCATTCTTGCACCACGGCTGCACGCTTGCGCAACATAAACGGCGCCAGCAAAAGGCTATAACCCCAGAAGATGAGCGTGGTGTAAAGCACTGGGTTGGCATAGGTCACGCCGCGTTTGTCTATCGTGCTGTAGATGGCAGTGCAGATGCCTGCCAACAATGCAAACTGGGTGGCCTGCCCTTTGAGCGCCGCGAACGGCGCAAGCAAAGCCCGGCCCGCAAACGATTTGAGGTGCAACACGTAGATACCCAGCACGCTGAGGCCGATGCCCAGCAAACCCAACGCCGTCACCCATTCACCAATCAACACCGTTGCCAGCACCAGCACAAACAGCGGCACCGACCCGCGCGAGAGCGGATAGGCCAATGAGAGATCACCCGCCTCGTAGGCGATGCTGAGGCACAACAAATAGATAGCCTCGAAGACCGAGGACAGCACAATGAGCAGCCAACCCGCGAGTGGAATCTCCTGCCAGAACCCAATCAAAAAAGGCAACAGGCACACGGATGCCGCGACGCCAGACAGCCAGAAAAAAATAATTTTATCGGTGCTGCGTTTGCTGATGGCGTTCCAACTGGCGTGAAAGACCGCCGACAACAGGATGAGGCCGATGGAGGTAAGAGACATCGCAATTGGCGAGTGGCGAATGACGAGCGTCGATTTTGCTCGACGTTCGTCACTCGTCGCTCGTCATTTTCTTGAGGGCGACGACGCGGTCGGGTTGTTCTTCGAACACGTAGGCCACTGGGGTGACGATGACACCGCTGCCGCCCACGCGGCGCAGTTGGTCAATTGCGCCGGTCAGTTCGTTGCGCTTCACCATCAGCGTAATGCCAAACCAGCCGCTGTCTTTGGGGGTGTTGCTGTTGGCGTAGATGGGCGCAATGGTGGGGCCTTGCAGGCCGCCCAGCGTGGTTTGGGTGTGCAGCTTGTGGGCCACATCCTCAGCGCTGTGGCCGCGAATATTGGCGATGACCATGAGAAATTTCTCGGCGCGCAAATGCGCCTCGAAGTATTCCAACATCGTCACGGCTACCTGGCGCACGTCATCGCGTTGGATGGCGCTCTGGTTGGCGATGAGGCTGGCCTGCGTCGTCAGCATTAGGCCATCTTCGACGGCGCGCAAACGGTTTTGTTGCAGCGTGTTGCCGGTCTCCACAATGTCGGCGATGCAGTCGGCGGCGTTAATTTCCGGCAGCACTTCTAACGAGCCTTCGGCCTCGACGATTTGAAAATTGGGCACATGGTGTTGCTGCAAAAAGCTGCGGGTGATCTCTGGGAAGACCGTGGCGACGCGCAGGGGTTTGTGAGCTGTAGCCCAATCCGCAGCCACGCGAGACAGATCGCTCATGCTGCGCACATCCCATTTTTCGGGCACGGCCACCACGAGCTTACATTTGCCAAAGCCCAGCGCATCGTGCAGGAAGTGGACTTGCGAGGCGACACCCGCCTCTTGCACCACATCAAAACCGGTGATGCCAAAATCTACGCCGCCGTTGGCGACGCTGATGACAATATCGCGCGGGCGCTGAAAGATGACGGTGACGTTGGGCAGGCTGGGAATGCTGCCCACGTAGCCACGCGTGGCGCTTTGTTTTACGTCAAAGCCACACTGCGAAAGAAACTCCAACGTGGCGGCTTGCAAGCGGCCTTTAGAGGGTAGAGCCAGACGAATATCGTTTCGTGAGATTTGAGGTTGAGCCATGAGGCGGACACTGTACCAGCGAATTTTTGTGGGGTGTGTTCTGGGTAGGGGCTGGTCTGAGACCAGCCCCTACTTCGTGAAATTCTAGCGACGAACCGCTTCGGAGTAGCGCTGCAACACTTGGGCCATGCGGTCGGGTTGGCCTTTAAGGTGCGTGTCGAAGAAGGCCAACATCACCTCGTTAATCAGCGGCATGGCGCGCTCGGCGGGGATGGGGCCTTTGATGCCGAGATACGGTGCGAGGGGCGAGAGCAAGCCGATCATGACAAAGTCGTAGTGCCCGGCCCCTTGAATATCAATCAAGGTGCGCGGCGCTTGTATGCCGTCCACCAGTTGCATCAGCTTGCGATTGGTGATGATGTCGCCGGGGCCAGTGCCTTTGGTCCATTCCTCGCTGCGAAAAAACAGGAAGGGCTGTGCGAGGCCGTGCGCGATCACGTCATCGGGCACAGGCTCTAGCCAGGTGTCTTGGCCGATGCCCGCTTTGCAGCGCGGATCGCGGGCGCAGACGTTGACAATGCCGCCACCGCCGGTGCTGTGGCCGAAGATGCCGAGGCGGGTGAGGTCTAGGCGACCTTGTAATGTTAACGTGCGACGCACATCACCCCGATTGATTCGCTCAAGTTCGTCCAGCACGAAGATGACATCGCGCGCGTAAACCTCTTCGAGAAGCTGGGTGGCTGCGGCGAAGTTGGGCGAGATGCGCTTGGGCAATGCATCGGGTTTGTTCAGAATCACCCGGCCATCGTTGAAGAGGCTGACGAGCGCGCCGTAGGGGTGCTCGACGGCGACGACGATGTAGCCGTGGCTGGCAAGCTCCTCGCTTTGGTTGGCGTTGATCTGGCGGAAGCCGGTCCAGCCATGTGAATAAACAATGACGGGATACATGGCTTGCGCTTCGCTGAGGGGCGCATTGGTGTAGCTGTTGCTTTGCACCAGCGCGGCATGGCTGAGCAGAAACGAGGGGAAGCCCAGCTTATTGGCGATGGCCGGGCCAACCACATCCATGCGCTCCATCCAGGGTGCGGCACGTTGGCTGCCGGGACCGCCCGTACGCGGCGTGGCGGGGTACCACACTTGAATCATCAGCTCGCGTTTGTCGTTTGGCTCGTCGGTGTAAATCTCGTCGCGGGTTTCATCTTTGAGTTGGTAGGCGACGGTAGCAACTTGATAGACACCGGTAGGCGCAGGCAGGTTTGGCACCGGAAAGAGGATTGGCAATGCGGCGGCTAATGCGAGCGCCATCAACCCAAATAGCGCAACAGAGCCGCTGCCCAGCTTTTGCAGCCCGGTGCGTTTTGTTGATGGGTCTTGCGGCTGGGTTAGGGTGAGGCGAACAAGCCAGATGAGGCAAAAGACCACAACCAACAGATAGGCCGGGGCCATTTGCCAACGTGCCTTCTCCAGCCACAGGTGTAACGCGGTGACGAGCAACGCAGCCAACGGCAGCGCCATCACCCAACGCGGCAACCTGTGCCACACGTGTGATGAAGTAAGCGAGACGATGAACAGCCCGATGAGGAGAAAGACGAGCAGAATTTCCAGTGGTCGCATGGGCGCGACTATAGCTGGAGATTAGAGATTAGAGATTAGAGATTAGACCTCTTGCAAAAGTCCGTTCGCACGCGGCGTTCGTAGGGGCGTAGCATGCTACGCCCCTACTTTTGCAAGAGGTCTATTAGAGATTGTGCAAATCTCTAATCTTCAATCTTCAATCTTCAATCTTCAATCTCTAATCCCCACATCACAACTGCCGCAGCACTACCGGCAGGTAGCTGGCGCGCGGCGAGTAGCCCTGCACCAACATGTGGCCTTCTTCGTTCAGGTCTTCTTCGGGGGCGTAGGTGGCCTCCAGCATGAAGGGCTGATCGGGCGCGGGCACGAAGGCGGTGTTGATGGTTTGAGCCTGCACGGCTTGACTTGCGCCGAACAGCACCTCGAATGTCTCCGTGCTGTTGGGCGCGAGGCTGAAGGCATCTTCGGCTAGGTTGGCGACCAATTGCATGGACGAGGCAGCGTGCGCATCCAGGTCGGCAGTCTCCAGCAACTGCGGCGGTTCGTAGAGCCACAACGCAGTCACGGTCATGGTCTCGGCCTGGGTGTTGCTGAGGCGCACGGTTAACTTGCGCGGCGTGCTCCATTCCCATTGCAACCCCAGCGTGCGTGGCCGCGGCTGCACGGTTGCGCCGTTAGCCTCCCAAGCGAACGGCGCGATGCCGTTGGGCGCATTGTTGCAAAACGCGACGCGCGCCATGTCGCC
>JAYTNY010000676.1:0-6470 GCA_043748055.1 Roseobacter sp. | reverse complement strand
CGTAAAGACCGCGACAGCCACCCCGGCCAACGCACCCGGCGCAACCGCCAGCCTCATCGGCGCGCAATTGCAGGTCGCTGGTACGCGTTGGCAAGATCGCGTCACCATCGCCCTCAGCGCCAAAGCCGATGGCAGCAACGCCACGCCGCTGGGCAATGCGAAGGTAAATCGGCGCGGCGGCTTCGCGTTTAGCAAGGCACTCACTGGCCCAATTCCAAATCCGCTTTACGTGGTCATCAAAGAGAAGCGCGTCACAGTCATCGTGCCCATCGCTATCGCTGCCGAGCCTGTCCTCGAATTCACCCCAACGGTTACGCCCATCCCGTGAGCGCACACAAACCAGGTTTCTTGAAGAAACCTGGTTTGTGTACGCGGCTCTACCGCACTAGAAGCGCCTGCGGTTGCTCCGCCACAATCTGCCGCGCCTTTTGCTTGATGGGCAACTGTTCGCCCTCACGCTCCCCCAACGCCAACAGCAGGGCAGGCGCCATGCTCTCGCAAGAAATAAATGCGGGGGATTGCGCCGCGACCATAGGCCGCGATATCACTCCGCCAAAGCCGCAAAACAAATTCACCGCGCCCGCCGCCGCCAAGTCGCTGCTGCCATCGCCAATCAACAACGCTCGCTGCCCAGCCGTGCGGGCCGCGCCTATCACCTCGGCCTTGCCATGTTGTTGGGTGAGGGGGCCGTCGTCGTACATCAAATACGACTCATCCGGGTTGCCCTGCGCGCAAGTCTGGTAATCCCACCAACGGCCACCGAGCTGGTTATACGACAGGCCCACCGCATGCACGTTCTTACGCGAGATACCCAGCCACTCGGCAAACCCAATCACCGCATCTGCCAGCCCGCCCGACACCACAAAGCAGCGGCGGCCCAACGCCTGCAAAGCCGCAATCGTCTCGCGGGCATCTGGCACAACCGTGCGTTTGTAGGCTTGCTCAATGGCGTGCATATCGGCCCGCGTGGGCCGCAGCAGACGCAGCCGCTCGGCATACACTTCTTGCAGCGGGATGAGGCCATTCATGGCGGCGTTGGTCAGCGCCACAATGCGCTCTTCCACACCCTTCAGCCGCGCCAGCTCATCAATCCCTTCAATCGTCGAAAGCGTGCTGTCGCAATCAAAAAAAATCTCGTCGTAGCTCATTGCGCCATTGCCTCAAGCATCAGCGTTCTGCGCGAAACAAACCTGGTTTCTTAAAGAAACCAGGTTTGTTTCGTGCGGCCTGCCGCATTACCAAGCTTCTTTATACAGCCCCACAATCTGCTCCGCACTGGGCACCACCGGGTTGTTCTGCGGGCTGCCGCTTGCCAACGCATCCTGCGCCAGCTTCTCCAGGCTCAGCTCAAATTTCGCTCGGCCCACCTTCACGCAGTCGCGTAGCGGCGGGATTTGTAGCGCGTCGTTTAAGTATTCCAACCCGTCCACTAGTTTGTGCGCCGCCGCCTCTGCGTCGTCGCTCCCTTTCGCCAGCCCCATCACCTGCGCAATGGTGCCATAGCGTTGCATTGCCCCGCTGATGGAAAACTTCGTCACCGCAGGCAGCAACACGGCGTTCGAGAGACCATGCGGCACGTGATACACCGCACCCAGCGGTCGGCTCATGCCATGCACCAGGCACACGCTGGCGTTGGCAAATGCTGCCCCACCCTGGAAAGCTGCCAACGACATGGCCTCGCGGGCGGCGCGGTTCTCCGGCTCACGCCAGGCCGTCAGCAAGTTATTCGCCACCAGTGCAATACAACTCAGCGCCAGCGGGTCAGTCATCCCATTCGCCTTCTTCGAGACATACGCCTCGATGCCGTGCGTCAGCGTGTCCACGCCCACATGCGCCGTCAGCGGTTTGGGCATGCTCAAGCTCAGCTCAAAATCCACCAGCGCCACCCTCGGCGTCAAATGCCCGTCCAAAATCATCATCTTCTCGTGCCGCTCGGTGTCGGTGATGACGGCGACGCGGGTGGCCTCGCTGCCAGTACCCGCCGTCGTCGGAATGCAAACCAACGGTGCGCCCGCGTTGGGCACTTTGTGGTAGCCCATGTATTGGCGCAGCGGCTCCGGGTTCGCGGTCAGCAAACTGATGGCCTTCGCGCAATCCATCGAGCTGCCGCCCCCGATGGCCACCACGCAATCTGCGCCGCTCTCGCGGTAGGCGGCTAAGCCAGCAGCCACGTTTACATCAGTGGGATCGGGCTGCACCTCAGCAAATACGCTGGTTGCTATGTCATTCTGGCGCAACAACGCCACAAACGAATCGGCCAACCCATTCTGCTTAAAAAACGCATCGGTGACGATGAGGGCATGATGTGCGCCCAGCCGCTTTAGTTGAGCAGGCAATTCTCGGCTCGCGCCCGCCCCAATCAAAATGGCAGATGGCAGGTTAAGACTGGCAAGGGTCATAGGTCTTTGAGGAGTGGAGGCTTTAGCCGGTTACACGGCTTGTGCAAATGTTACTAACCGGCTAAAGCCTCCACTCCATTAAATGACTCGGCAATACCGCAGCAACGCCTCAATCTCTATTACCTGCAAGGCTCGCAACGCCTCGTCCCGTTTATCGCGGGCGGCGCGTTCGCAGGCATCTACAAAGGCGGCGCCGTCTAATACGCCTGTTTTGGCAAACGGATTAGCCTCCGGCATAGCGGCTAACTCGGCCAAAACCGGGTGCTGGCCCGTGCGGCGGAACCAATACTTGGCATTGGAAAAATCTCCCTCGCGCCGATGCACAATGGCGTGCCAATAACTGCCGGTGGCATTCTCAATGTCCTGGGCAATCGGGTGGGCGGCGGGGATGTCATCGTTCCAAATCAGCAGACCGCACGTTACCAGCGCGGGCAAGTTGGCGTTTCGGATCGTCCGGCTCAGCGCCACATCAAACGGCTGGGTTGGGGTAAGCGGGGGCAGAGGTTCCCGCACGGTCAGCTTTGCAACAATCTCGTCAAAATCCATAGCCGCATAGTACTGCATCTATCACCCTTCCCTGCTCCGCGCCCTTCGCTCCTCCGTATCTCCGCGAAAGAGAGATGGAGCCGAAAAAAGCAAACTGCCAGACCTTTCGATCTGGCAGTCGCCCCTGAGGTTGTGGATCTTCTGCGATGAGTTAGGACGTTGATGATGTAGAACGATGTGCTTGATGTGCTGAATGTGCTCGATGAAGCTGCGATGTATGTCGATGTATGTCGTTGTGCTCAGTGGTTGTCGGCGTGTAACGATGATTGGCTCGTCGCGGTGAATCTTCGTTGATGTAGTGAACAACCCCCTCAACGATATAGTCGCATACCAAATAGAAGTCCGCACAACGAGTTTTGCTAAATTCGCAAAGTTTCAGCTTTTTCAGCAAAACTACAGCGTTCTGTCAGGTTGGCGCAGGTTGAGCGTGAGTTGAGCATCTAAAACTTAGCAAACGCGTCCACCACCGGCTTTATGTCATCCATCAGCGGATACAAAATGGGGCAAGTAACCCCCGCCGCCACGTATTCGCGCACCTTTGCCACGCACTCGTCGCTGGTGCCCACCGCCATCAACAGGCGCGGCACATCGTCGGGGATCACTTTGGCGGCAGCGATGTATTCGGCCTCGGTGGCGGGCCAGCTCATCACGGCCTGCACTTTGGCAATCAGGTCGTCCGGCACACCGCTGGCTTTCATGATGTGCGGCTCGGTAGCTAGGTAATATGCCACCAGCTTCTTGGCCTCAAACATGGCGGCCTGCGGATCGTCGTCGCTGAGGGAGCAAACGAGGAGTTCAGGCCGGTCAATCTGATCGAGGGTCTTGCCCGCTTTGGCCGCGCCCTTCGCCACTAAATCCACGGCTTTTTTGATGTAGTCCACGCTGACCACATAGTTCAGCACCACCCCGTCGCAAATCTCGCCGGTCAGCTCCAGCATCTTGTCGCCCGTCGCGCCAATGTAGATGGGGATGTCGCGTGGGCGGGTATCCCCAAACACCACGTCCAGCTTTACGCGGTC
The DNA here is from genome assembly GCA_043748055.1 of Roseobacter sp. Classification (GTDB taxonomy): domain Bacteria; phylum Chloroflexota; class Anaerolineae; order J036; family Brachytrichaceae; genus JANMVQ01. The sequence goes on along the minus strand of JAYTNY010000676.1, from coordinate 2,506 downwards.
GAGCTTCACAAAGTCGCCCTGGTAGGTCACCTCTTCCATCGTGAACAACTGGCGAATGGCCTCGACGTGTTCACGCATAGCTTGTAGCGGTTTCTCGCGCTTCTCGCCCACGCGGGCGCAAATTGGCTCCCACCATGCGCCTAGTCCCAGCATTACGCGGCTTTGTTCATCTGGCTCGCCGCTGGTCTGCTTGGCCAGCTCCCACATCGTGCTCCAGGTGGCAGCAATCACGGCGGGGTTGCGCGTCCAGATGGGTAACACGCCGCTGCCCAGCCGCAGTTTCTTTGTTCGTGTCAAGAACGCGCTCATCATCACCACGCAATCGCGGGCCAGGCGGGTGTCGGCCTGCCAAATCTCGCTAAAGCCGTTGGCCTCGGCGTATTCGGCCATCTCTAGCTCGTAGCCGAGGGGGTGCTTGTCTTGCATGTAGAGGGCGAAGCGGGGCTTAGGTTGTTGGGGTTGGATTGGGGGAGTTGTCATAGATTGCATTCTATTTGGAGGTCGCTCTTTTGATGTGTGAGAGTCTTACAAAGCGAATGCCCCGACCTTGCAGAGTCGGGGCATTCGCTCATTCAATCTTATTTACTGACGTTACGCGGCTGCCAACAAAATCCCCAAGAAAGCATCCTGAGCGCAGTCGAAGGATGCGCTCTATGTCGAGCTTGACTGCCGAAGTTTTGCCGAGTCCGCATCCTTCGACTGCGCTCAGGATGCTCTGCGTCATCTATTTTGTGCTGCTGCGTAACATCAGTTATTCAGACAGGCAGCAATCCCGTCTACTTAATCCCCGGAAACCACTTCGCCTTCAACTGATCCAGCGTGCCGTCACCCTTCATCTCGGCCAGCACTTTGTTGAACGGGTCGCGCAGTTCGCTGCCCTTGGGGAACACAAAGCCCAAGTCTTCACCGGCCAACGACTCGGGGAAGGTCTCCAGCTTGTCGGGGTTGGCTTGCATGTTGCCCAGGCTGGCTACGTCGTCCATCACCGTCGCGTCAATATCTTTGTTAATCAACGCCTGCACAATCAGGCCAAATTGGTCATAAGCTCGAATGCGCTCCTTGCCCACCAGCTTCTCCATGATGACGTAGTTGGTAGTGCCCGGTTGTGCCCCGAACAACAAATCTTTATTGGCCTTGAACTCTTCTGCGGTCTTAAAGCGGCTCTCGCCTTTGCGCACCAGCAAGCGCTGGGCTACGTTCACCACTGGGTCGGTAAAGTCCACGTTTTGCGCGCGCTCTGGGGTAATGGTGATGCCATCCGCAGCAATATCCCACTCTGCTTTACCCTTCGATTCCATGACGGCGACGATGGCGTCCCAACTTGTGGTCACAAACTTGGTCTTGCAGTTCAGGCGCTTGCAAGCCTCGTTCATAAAGTCATAGTCCATGCCCACGCCCTCGCCGGTCTTCTCGTCTTTATAGTTAAACGGCGGGTAAGCGTTCTCCACAGCAATGACAATCTCTTTGCCTTTCAAATCGGCGATCATGGCTTTGGCGGGGGCAGCCGGGGCCGGGGCCGTAGTAGCGGCAGGTGCTGCCGCAGGTGGGGCTGCACAGGCTGCAACGGCCAATGCCAACGAAACACTTAACAGGGGGAATACTTTTCTTCGGTTCATGGGTTTCTCTCTCCTAAAAATGGGCTGAAATATGCGAAACGCAGCGAGATTCTACAATAGCGAGAAGATGATTCGCGCACGCAAGAACCCATTCTTTAACAAACTGATTTACGCTGCGCTTATAAAAAGCGGGCTGCGTTCATCCTTCTTTCGCGTCAATCTGCGGCAGGCTGCACCATCACCCAAACCTGGCGGGCCACCGGTGTTGCTGTTCTGCAATCACAGTGCATGGTGGGATGGGCATTTGGTGATGGCTTTGAACGAAGAACGCTGGCAACGCAACGGCTATGTGATGGTGGAGCACAAGCAATTGGTGCGCTACTCATTCTTTCGCGCCATCGGCGCGTATTCCGTAAACCGGCAAGATGCGCGCAGCGCCATCGAAACCCTGAGCTACTGCACCGAGCTGATGACGCGCGTGCCGAACATCATGATGCTGATTGCCCCGCAAGGCGAGATTCTGGCAAACGACATTCGCCCGCTTAGCTTCTTTGGCGGTGTAGGCCGCGTAGTAAAAGAGGTGGCCGAGCAAGTGGGTGCGTGCGCCGCCTACCCAATCGCCCTGCGCTACGAATTTATCGGCGAGCAAAAGCCCGAAGCGTTTATGAGTGTCGGCGCGCCGTTGATCTGGCACAAAGCCGATGATATGAGCGCAAAAGAAATCACGGCGCGCATGCAATCTGCCCTAACCCATGAGCTGGACTGCCTGCGCGCAGATGTGGTGGCCTACAAGCTGAATAACTTTGAGGCGTTGGTGGGCGGCGCATGGAGCATTAACCGTTGGTGGGATGCGTTGCGCGGCAAGCAGCAGATTAAAGAAGTGGGGAGAGAGCGAGACTAAAGCTCATACAGACCCGCGATCACAAACCAGGTTTCTTAAAGAAACCTGG